>NZ_KE332512.1:937846-1237846 GCF_000412995.1 Treponema vincentii F0403
TACAATCAATGCAAAAGATGCTATGCGATTCTTTTTCATACGTTTTTCCCCCATTCGTTCGGTAAAACGCTCAACACACGTATCCGCCTCAAATATCGGCAGAACTAATCCGGAACTTTAAAAATTAACTTTTATAGGAATTCTCTAAAAATCCTATTTTTAAAGAATCCTTGTTTTTAGTATTACGTTTAACGGATGATTGTTAGAACACGGTATGCTGCCGTATATACTGTTATGGGAACCTCTAAAAACTGCAAGCCTATCGGCTTGTTCTGTAAAGAAATTCATTAAGTTATCCGCTTCGCGGACTGCGAATCAATTTTTAGAGGTTTTCCTTAGATGTAATTTGCTTCCCGCTAAAATATGGAAAGCTTTAGAAAATATCAATTAAATACTGTTTAATATATACAGCTAATAGACTGCTTTGTCAAGGATTTAGTTCGGTTCTCACCCGCTTTACGCCGCTGTATTTGCCGTCACCTTAAAAAATGCAAAAATATACGGTTTTTTATGATTTATTGTATAAATATACTTGATATAAAGAACGGATTGTGTATAATTTAGCTACTACCTATAACTACAGTTTAAAAGGAGAAGTAGAGTATGAAGCACAAGATGTTATGCTTATTAGCTGCTTTGATGAGCGCCGCACTTATTTTAGCAAGCTGCGGCGGACAGAGCGGCGAAAAAAGCGCTGCTGCCGGTAATGCCGACGCAGAGTTTATTATCGGTAACGGTGCCGAACCGCAGAGCTTGGATCCTGCAAAAGTTCAGGGTGTACCGGAACACCGCATTAATCTGGCGTTGTTTGAAGGTCTGGTTACCTATGATCCCAAAACCGGTAATGCAATACCGGGCGTCGCCGAATCATGGGATATCAGCGAAGACGGCATGACATATACCTTCCACTTGCGGAATACCGAGTGGAGCGACGGTACGCCGATTACTGCAAAGACCTTTGTCGATTCATGGCTGCGCACACTTGCCCCCGAAACGGCTTCTCAATATGCCTTTATGATCAATATGATTGTAAAAGGAGCCGAGGATTACAACTCCGGTAAAGCGGATGCTTCTACCGTCGCTATCAAAGCTGTTGACGATAAGACGTTTGAAATGCAGCTGACCGGTACAGCCCCTTATGCGATCGACGTTGTTGCGCACTATGCCTTTAATCCGGTTCCGCTGCATACAATTGAAAAATTCGGCGCCGATTGGATTAAACCCGGCAACTTTGTCGGAAACGGCCCCTTTGTGCTTGAAGCATGGACGCCGCAGGAAAAGGTTACCGTCGTACCGAACGAAAAATACTGGAATAAAGCAAACGTTCATCTTTCACGCATAACATTCTTACCGATCGAAGACAGCAATACGGCTTTTGAAAAATACAAGGCCGGCGAGATAGATTGGAATACCGGTATTCCTGTTCCGCGTATCGATGAAGTAAAACTGCTGCCCGACTATCAGGTCGCACCTCAGCTTTCTACTTACTACTACATCTTTAACGTAAAGCGCGGCCCGCTGCAGGATGCCCGCGTACGCAAGGCATTAACAATGGCACTTGACCGTCAAGAGTTGGTAGAAAAAGTAACAAAGGGCGGCCAGCTTGCAACCCGTTCCATTGTTCCTCCGATGGCAGGTTACACACCCGGTGAAGGTGCAGGCTATGATCCCGAACAGGCAAAAAAACTGCTTGCGGAAGCGGGATATCCCGACGGAAAAGGCTTCCCCTCATTAACGGTTATCTATAATACGTTGGAAGGGCACAAGCTTATTGCCGAGTATGTACAGGCGTCATGGAAGCGCAATCTCGGCGTCGATATCAAGATTCAGAATTATGAATGGAAAACATTCCTTGATATGCGTAACCAGCATGAGTTCGATATTTCCCGTGCAGGATGGGTAGGAGACTATCAGGATCCCAATACCTTCTTAGAGATATTCCTAACCAACAGCGGCCTTAATGACGGTCAATACAGTAACCCCAAGTATGATGAATTGGTGCGTAAAGCTGCGAATATGAAAGGCGGACCGGAACGTTTCCAAGTTCTACACGATGCGGAAGCGGTATTCTTGGAAGAAGATCAGGGAATATTGCCGATGTATTCGTATGTCAGCCAGAACCTTATCGATACGACAAAGTGGGAGGGTTGGTATGTCAATCCGCAGAATATTAATCCCTACGTCGGTATTAGAAAAGTGAAATAACGGGCAACATCAAAAATCTTAAAAAGTAATAAGCTCTGCAGGTTATCTGCCGGCAGAGCTTATTTTTTAGAGAGTCAGAGAATTTGGGGGAAGCATGATTCGATTTATCATACGTCGGTTAATCAGTTTAATACCGACGCTCTTTTTAATTGTAACATTCAGCTTTTTTATCATGAAAGTTGCGCCCGGAGGCCCTTTTTCCGCTGAACGGAATCCTCCGCCTGAGGTGCTTGCAAACATCAATAAGGTCTATCATTTGGACGAGCCGTTACCCAAACAATATGTGCGGTATTTGGGGAATATGCTGCGAGGAGACCTCGGCCCGTCTTTCAGATACAAGGACTATACCGTTAATGATTTAATAGGCAATACCATGCCGAACTCGCTTATTCTCGGTATTACAGCCCTTTGCAGTGCTCTTGTTTTCGGATTACTGGTCGGGCTTGTTTCTGCAGTAAAGCGCAATTCAGCTGCCGATTATGCTGCGATGTCCGTAGCGGTTATCGGAATTTCGGTTCCGTTGTTTGTTGTCGGCCCGCTTTTAATGCTCCTTTTTGCAATAAAATTGAAATGGCTACCTACCTCCGGCTGGATCACCGGTCGTCAAGGGCTTAAAACGCTTATTATGCCGGCGCTTGCGCTGTCTCTGCCTTATTTTGCATATATTGCTCGTCTTTCCCGTGCCAGTATTTTGGAAGTGCTGCGTTCGGATTATGTCCGTACTGCGTATGCAAAGGGGCTTTCGTATCCGGTAGTTCTCTTTAAACATGCACTAAAAGGCGCAATGCTGCCGGTTATCAGCTATCTCGGCCCTGCTTTTGCCGGTATTATCACCGGTTCCGTTGTTATCGAAAGAATATTCTTGGTTCCCGGGCTCGGTACCTTCTTTGTACAGTCCGCGCTTAACCGCGACTATACGCTGATTATGGGAACGGTGGTTATGTATTCCATCATTTTAATATTTATGAATTTTGTTGTTGATATTCTCTATGCGGTTATCGACCCCCGCATTTCATATAAGTGAGGCTTAAGATGGACGTTAAACAAACGGACGGTACAAACCAAACTACGGACGGCGCACCGGTTAAAAAGAAAGGCGGCGTTCCCGTTAATGAATTCAACCAATCGATGAAGCCGATATCCCTTTGGGATGATGCATGGAGGCGGCTGAAGAAAAATAAAATGGCGCTTATGGGACTGTTCATCGTAGGCTTTTATGCAGCGCTTTCGCTTTTGGCGCCGCTGCTGCCGATTTATTCTTATTCGGAGCAGGCGATTATCCATCAAAACCTGCCGCCTTCTCTTAGTAAGGCTGGAGATGTGATGGTGCGCGCACTCCGTGCGGATATGATGCGGACGGCAAAAAAAGAAGGCCGAAATGAGCTTTCCGAAAAGCAAAAAGCCGAGCTTGCCGCTTTGCAGCAGGAGGTAAAGAATAATCCGGTACATAACCGCCGCTATCTTTTGGGCACCGATGCCCTCGGACGGGATATGTTTGCCCGTGTCGTATACGGCGGACGTATTTCCATTATGATCGGCCTTATCGGTACGATTACCTCGCTTTTTATCGGTGTATTGGTCGGTGCTGTCAGCGGGTATTTCGGCGGCTGGCTCGATAATATATTGATGCGCTTTGTCGATATTATGTACGGTTTACCGTATATGCTTGTCGTTATCATTATGATGGCGATCTTGGGGCAAAATATCGTCATTCTGTTCGTCGCAATCGCACTCGTTTCATGGCTGACCATTGCACGCGTTGTACGCGGACAGGTTATCAGCTTAAAGAACGCCGAATTTGTCGAGGCAGCCCGTTCGATGGGAGCTTCCACGCCGCGTATCATCTTTAGGCACATACTGCCGAACACGCTCGGTATTATCATTATTTATTCAACGCTTTCCATTCCGGGTTTTATTATGAACGAGAGCTTCCTTTCGTTCTTAGGACTCGGTGTTTCCGCCCCGCGCGCTTCATGGGGTTCGCTTGTTTCCGACGGAGTAAACGTTATGACGCTCTACCCGTGGCAGCTGTTGGTTCCGGCAATCGCAATGACGGTTTTCTTATTTGCAATGAACTTTCTCGGCGACGGCCTCCGCGATGCCTTCGATCCTCAGAGTAAAAACAGGGTGTAACGATGAACAATCAAAAATCAGACGAGAAAATCTTACAGGTTAAAAATTTACAAACATGGTTCTGGACTGATGCCGGTATCGTAAAGGCTGTTGACGGCGTTTCTTTCGATTTGCACAAGCGCGAAATGCTTGCGATAGTCGGCGAGTCCGGTTCGGGAAAGAGCGTAACCAACTTAGCGATTATGAACCTCATTCCGAATCCGCCGGGTAAAATTATCGGCGGCGAGGTATGGTACGGCGGAAAAGACGTGCTCAAGATGGATAAAAACGAGATCCGCCAGCTACGGGGAAACAAAATCTCGATGATTTTCCAAGACCCGATGACGAGTCTTAATCCTTTCTTAAAAATCTCTACGCAGATGATCGAAACGATTCGGCTGCATCAGGGCTGATCAAAAAAGGATGCGCGCGATAGGGCGATTGAAATGCTCAAGCTTGTCGGCATTCCTGCGGCAGAAAAACGGGTAGACTGCTATCCGCACCAGTTTTCCGGCGGTATGCGCCAGCGCGTTATGATTGCAATGGGCCTAAGCTGCGATCCTGAGGTGCTGATTGCCGACGAGCCGACCAGCGCATTGGACGTTACCATTCAGGCGCAGATTTTGGACTTAATCGGCGACTTGAGTGCACGGCTCGGTACTGCCGTTATTCTTATTACCCACTCGCTCGGATTGGTTGCCGGTATGTGCGACCGCGTATGTGTTATGTATGCAGGGCGTGTTGTTGAACAGGGCGAGGTAGATGAATTATTTGCAAATCCTGCGCACCCTTATACGCGCGGACTGATTAAATCGGTGCCGCGGATGGACAAAAAAAATGCCGGACGGCTCTTTTCCATCAGCGGACAGCCGCCGAACGTTATCGATTTGCCGCCGTGCTGCCCGTTCTATCCGCGCTGCAGCGAAGCGATGCCGCAGTGTAAAACGGAGTACCCCGCTTCATATAGCCTTTCCCCTAGTCACCGCACCAGTTGCTGGCTCTATCAGTCGGGGAAGCCGGCAGGGGAAGCGGCTGCAACGGTATCGAACAATGCTGCAGCTGAATCTGCGGGAAATAACGAATAGGAGGATGCGGATTTATGGAAGAAAGATATAACGAATCGGAAGCATTATTGACCGTTAAAGACTTAAAGATGCATTTTCCGTTTGCGGAAGGGGGACTCTTTTCGCGCAAAAAAGGCGCTATCCGTGCGGTAGACGGTATCAGTTTTTCGGTTAAAAAGGGAGAAACCCTCGGTTTAGTCGGGGAGTCCGGTTGCGGAAAATCAACCGCAGCGCGCGCCATCGCGCAGCTGTATACGCCGACATCGGGTTCAGTCCGGTTTAAGGGGATGGAACTTGCGGGATGTTCGCCCCACACGCTGATGCAGGCGCGCAAGGATATGCAGATGGTATTCCAAGACCCCTATGCATCGCTGAATCCCCGTATGACGGCCGGAAACATTATCGCGGAGCCGATGCGGATTTTAATGCAGCGCGGTATCCTTTCGTACACCAAACAGGAAATTGACGACCGGGTTGAAGTGTTAATGGAAAAGGTCGGGCTATCTCGCTTTTTCCGCAACCGGTACCCGCATGAGTTTTCAGGCGGGCAGCGGCAGCGTATCGGTATCGCCCGTGCGCTTGCGCTTCAGCCGGAACTGATCCTTGCAGACGAACCGGTCAGTGCGCTCGACGTATCCATCCAAGCGCAGATTTTAAACCTGTTTAAGGATTTACAGGATGAGTTCGGCCTGACCTACGTGTTTATCGCGCACGACCTTGCCGTTATTCAGTACATTTCCACGCGGGTTGCTGTTATGTACCTCGGCGTTATCGTGGAAATTGCGAATGCCGAAGAGCTTTACTCAAAGCCGCTGCATCCGTACACGGAAGCGCTCCTTTCCGCAGCGCCTATCCCGGATCCGGAAATCGAACGCAAGCGCAAGCGAATTATCTTATCGGGAGATGTGCCTTCACCTACGGAACAGCGCACGGGCTGCTACTTTTATGACCGCTGCCCCAAGCGTATGGAACACTGCAAAAACACTATCCCGCAGCTGAAAGACAAGGGAAACGGCCATCAAGTAGCGTGCTTCCTCTGCGAATAAGCCGCTGCCATTTTCGGCAAGCAGCTGAAAATTGCTATGCTGTAAGGACTAAGACGGCAAACTTTTAGCTGCTATTATTAACACAAAAAAGCGCTGATTAATTCGAAAACGGATAAATTAGCGCTTTTTTGTATTTTTAGGGAATATCTTGCAAAGTATAAGTGGATATGTTAAGGTTCTACAGTGTATAGAAAAGTAACATTTTATAAAACGATTGATGGGAAATGTCCTGTTGCCGAATTTATTGATGCCCAACCGTTGAAGGTCGCAGCAAAAATAGCATGGGTGTTAAAGCTTGTTCAAGAATTGGAGGTTATTCCTAAAAGCTATTTAAAAAAAATAACAGATACGGAATTTTATGAATGTCGAATAGAAATGAGCGGTAATATATATAGAATTTTAGGATTCTTTTATAACGGTAATTTAGTAGTTCTTACCAATGGGTTTCAGAAAAAAACACAAAAAACACCTACAAAAGAAATAAACATTTGTAAAGAACGGATGAAAGATTTTATTAGCAGAGGAGACATCAATGGATAATAGAACTTATGATCTGGACGATTATATTATCGCAAAGAGTATAAAAAATCCTGAATTTGAAAAAGAGTTTAATGCAGGATACGAAGAATTTAAAATCGGTGCAATAATTAAAGGGCTGAGAATAGAATCGGGAATGACACAAGAAGAACTTGCAGAAAAACTCGATATAAAAAAAAGTGTTATTTCAAGGATGGAAAATCATTCTGATGATGTAAAGCTTTCTACTCTACAAAAAGCTGCCGCCGTTTTCGGTAGGCAGCTGAAAATGGCAATACTGTAAGGACTAAACTTTTTTCAGGAGTAGCAGAGCAAACGCATCAGACGGAATCAACACCCCCGACGCAAGCGTCGGGGTATGTTGTTCTCATAAGGTGGTTGCAGTCGGCTTTAATACCCTTTGTTACGACGCAAGCGTCGGGGTATTAAACCCTCCGCACGAATAAATGAGAATTGCAAAATAAATAGGCTGTGAGACCATTTGAACCATCTTCAACTGATGTACATCCGTGGCGGTTCTGATTAGATAGGGGCGTAGGGGAAGACTTTCCTTTTTATCGAAAAAAAAGAAAAGTCTTCCCCTACACTATTACTCTTCCGTTGGCGCTTTAATAGGCGTGTATACGTAAAAGCCTTTTTTGGAGCGCAGGCCGAAAAGCTCGTGCAATACTTGCAGATCGGCGGTTTTATAGAATCGGGCATTTTCTGCGAGCAACGTTTTTAAGATTTCATCGGCTACGGGTGGCTCTTTATATAAAACCTTTAACGAATATGTTTCCTTTATGCCTGCCTTTGTCGCTGCATAATTGACGGCATCGGTAAAACCGCCCAGCTCATCGGCAAGCTGAAGCTCCTTTGCCCGTGTGCCGGAATATATCTTCCCTTGAGCCAATTCTTCAACCGTTGCACGCGGGAGATTTCTGCCTTGCGCCACCTTATCTAAAAAGACCGAGTACGTATGCATCACTTCCAATTCCGATTGCGTTTTTTCTTCATCAGTCGGATTGCGGAAAAGCGAATAAGGCATACGGCCTGTTGCACTGATGCCGTCTACATGAATCCCGAAGTACTCTTTTACGGCATTTTGGATAGTCGGGGAAACGGCAAAGACACCGATTGAACCGGTAATGGTATAGGGGGAGCAAAAAACATAGTCGGCGGAAGATGCAATCCAATACGCGCCCGATGCCGCGATACTGCCCATCGATACTACGACAGGTTTACCGATCTTTTTAGAGAGCCTATCCACGCTTCTTCTAATGTCCTCCGAAGCATTGACTTCCCCGCCGCCCGAATCAATCCGCAATACAACCGCTTTAATTGAATCGTCGTCGGCAGCTTGATCGAATAAGTCCGTCAGGGTGGGGCTATCCGCGTTATCGGCGGTATTGTCGGCTGTCCCCGTAATCGAACCGGTTAAATAAATAACGCCGATTTGATTATCCGTTTCTTTCTTTTTAAAGGTCTTGTTGTAGTCGTCATAGTTGATAAAATCCCGAGAAGAAAGATTATATGTTTCTTCGTCCAACACACCGAGTGCAACACCGCATTCTTCGTAAGTACCGATGTCGGTAATCAAATTTGCATCTAACGCCGCTTGAGCGCTGTCGCCCTTTGCTTTTTGAAGTGCATCGTTATAATGCACTGCGTACGCTTCCAGAGAATCTGCATCGGATGCCCTATTTGCCGCTATATCCTGTAAGTATGTCTGCCATAAGTCTGTAAACACGGATAGGTGATTACTGTGTACCCCGGCAGACATACCGGTGCGGGTATAGGTTTCCGCCATCGACTTGAATGCTCCGGCATGGACGGCATTCCACTGAATACCGAATTTTTTTTCCATTTCACCGTAAAAAAGCGATTCGGTATAAAAGCCCGATAAATTCACCTCGCCCATCTGATCAAGGTATATATGATCCGCAAAAGAAGCGATGTAATAGCGCCCTAACCCGTAGCCGGTAGAAAATGCGTAGAGCGGTTTATTGGAGTCCTTGTATTCAAGAAGTGCCGTTTTTAATTCGGTAAAATGGCCTGACGAAATACCGTAAAGTCCGCTCAGGTCGACCAAAACCGCTGTAATCCGCCGGTCATGTGCAGCGCGGCGTAACGCATCGGTAATATCCGATAAAAGAATTGAATCGGATGCCGTTTCGGACAGCAGATAATTCCGCCAGATAAATTCGTCGGGTTTTTCGGTCAGACGTCCGGCAGGATTAATCAGTAGGAGGGAATCGGCATAAACCGTAATGCGGCTATTCTTTGCTTTTCCTTTGTCGTCATTATATTTATAAATACCTGCAATAACTAAAAAGAGACAGAAGAAGAATATAAGATTGAGGATAATAAGGCGGATAAGATTGAGGCCGCGAAAGAGCGAATAAAAAAAACCGCGTTTTTTATCTTTCATATTGAATTCCTCCGATGCAGCGCTTTCAGAAAAATGATTGTGTTAAAGCTATTGGAAGCCTCTAAAAATCTAACCTAGTTGTTAGAGATGCCCTATTGCCGGTTGAAAAAGCTTATGCGGTGTAGTTTGGAATAAGAGGACGCGGCCAGGGATTATTCGGCAATCTTATCACGGCTGCCGAAGTTATACTTGCCACATCTGATAGAAGGACTGCCCTGGGGGGGACTTGAACCCCCATGCCCGTGAAAGCACTAGTACCTGAAACTAGCGTGTCTACCAATTCCACCACCGGGGCAAAAAGCGCATTGCAATGAATTCATTATAGATAAAAAGAGGCTTTTGTCAATTGCTTTTTTTTGATATACTTCGCTAAATATGAGCGTATATCCGTCGGACAAACTGTTTAAACTGTTGCGAAGCATCATTATTGTTCTAATCGCAGCGATTGTGATCGGAACCGTTATAGCCTTTGTCAAAAAGGCAAAGGAACAAACTTCCGGCCGGCAAGATGAAGATTCGGAAACGGGCGCCGCCTATATTCCCCCTAAGGAATATGCGTTGTATGGGGATCTCGGCCAGCTGCGCGCCGTTACCGCCGATAATCCGCCGATTACCGTTGTTCTCAAGCCGTTCCTTGAATATAAGGCTTCGGATACTGCGTTTCAGGAAGAGTTGGTTGCAAAAAAAGAAGCGCTTAAAAAAAGCATCCTCGACTGGTTTTCGCTCGAAAGCGCGTATCGGTTAAGCAGCGAATTGCCGCAGGATGTAAAGCTGGCGCTTATGGACAGGATAAATAAACAGCTTGTATTGGGAAAGATACATAATATCTATTTTGAAGAATTCGTTATTCTTTATTAAATTAATGGATGGAGGAAACATAAAAATGGTTGCAGTACAGATTATTATCGCAGTAATTCCGATTGTCGGAATTGTGATGGGAAGCGTTCTTGTCTTTTTTTATTTTTTGTGGAGACATCAGCAGATCATGCTCCAGATTAAGACAAATACTTATATCCGTCCTGTCTTTAATGTCCGTCTCTTTTGTCTGCTGTTGGGTATTATGCTTACGGTAATCGGCAGCGTTTTATTCTGTTTGTTCTATTTTATTGCAGGCGCCGGTTATATTTTACTCGGCGGCCTTATTCCGCTTGCACTCGGTATCAGTCTTACACTCTTTTATACGATTACACAGCGCAGCCGGAATAAGGAAGTGCAAAATTCTTCAGTGCCGGACTCATCAACGGAAGGATAGGTAGGTGACGATGAATGACGATTATACCGGCGTACATAACCATAAAACGGAAGGGCTTAATCAAGCGCTGCGGGATTATGAGGTGTGCAAAGCGGTGTTAAACGGCAATACACAGGCCTTTGCCATATTGGCGGCACAGTATCAAAAGCGGGTCTACATGCTCGGCTTGAGTTTTTTTGACAATACCGACGATTGTGAAGACTTTGTACAGGATGTAATGCTAAAGGCTTATTCTGCACTAGGAACATTCCGTGCCGAAGCTCCGTTTGCGACATGGCTGATGCGTATTGCCTATAATACGGCGCTCAATTCGGTTAAAAAACGGAACCGTTACAGCTCGCTTGCAGACGGTACCGAAATCGAATATCGGGGGGATAATCCCGAAGAAAAACATCTCAATGAATGTATTGTGTTATCGGTGCGCGAGGCGGTAAATAGCTTACCCGATAATTACCGTATTTGCATCGACCTGTATTTCTTTTACGACATGAGCTATACCGATATCGCGGCCGTTACCGAACTGCCGCTGAATACGATTAAATCCCATATCTTCCGTGCCAAAAAGATTTTACGGGAATATCTTAAAGAAGACCGTACCGTCTTTGAATACACTCATCGGAGACCGAGTCTTTCCTACCCGGCCGTTGTACAGCAACATCATTAATGGAGAAACTATGAACTGCGATATTTTCTTAAATCGGTATTTGTCACTTGATAAAAATGAGCCGCTTTCTGCCGGTCTTAGGCTGCATATTTTATGCTGTAAATCATGCCGGCATAGTGTGAACCGGCTAACTGCCGCAGAAAACGTTCAACGGCGGATATTGGATATGCCTATCGATGCAGACGAACGGATGCTAAGCGCCACCATGAATGCGATATACTTACTCAACAAACAGGCTGCTCCGGTTGCTGCCCTGCAGGAAGAAAGTAAAACACTGCTCTCGTGGCTTGCTGTCGGCGCCGTTTTGATAATCGGATTTATTCTTTTGCCGTTCAGCGATATTGGAAAAATCGGTCTAATGCAATTCGGCGATTCTTTTTGGATTTCGTTCTCCTTGCTGTGCGCCTGCTCCGTTATCGTTTATTTTGCCGTGTTCCTTGCAAAGAATTTGGTCTTTTTTACCGAAAAATTTACGAGGCAAGTGTAAGGCGGAGTACAAGGTAAGCCGATTTTAAAAATGCATTTTGCAGCTTAGAGAAGCCTTTGTATATGGTGGAGATAACCGGGGAATTTTGATGTGTGTTCATAAAATGCTCCCTTCATTTACTGTGTAATTGACAATGTTAAGCGGAGAATGAAGAAGTGTGTTTTCTCATTACCCATTATGCATAATTTTTGTTCCAAGCACTTTCTCCAATCTCCACTGAGGCGGAACTCCGTCATTGCTTCTCATAAACAAAACATTTCACTATGTCTAAATTTTTTATGTGAATCGGTTTTTGAACGGGATAGCGCCGTGCTAATATGCTCAGCATTGTCCGCATCTGAAAGCCGTGTCCTACAATCACTGTATTTTTATTTTCTATTAAAGATATCAATGCTTCGACTTCATGCTCGACCATCCGCTTTGTTCTTTCCTGCCGCGGATTGTTGCAAAACCACTGCATCCGTCCCCAGAATAGCCACCGCCAGAGCGAAAGCGGCTTATCAGAATCTCGATACGGATAAATCGGTATTTCCGAAAGCTCTGGCAACCGCATCGGTGTTTTATCAGGAAAGAGCAGTACCGCCGTGTCAATGCTTCTTTTTAACGTACTCGTATAAAGTTCAAAATACTCCGGTAATTCATCTCTGATAGAGCGAAGCTGCGAATCGTTGATCTGTTCTATCGGTGCTTCATCATACTCAGCCTGTGCCTGAGCAAAGCCCTCAGCCGTATATTTCTTTTCCCAATTAAAAAGCACGTGTGCATGCCGTATCAAAATAAGCATAGGATAAAAATGGTATGGCAAAGAGGGGGGAGTGTCAAGCGTAGATAACTCAGGTAACTATTAATCACATAAATTGAAAAGCACTTGACTGTGTACACAAAATAATGCAAACTAACAATGGAGCAGATAACAATGCTGACCTTTGAATGGGATGTAGAAAAAGAAAAATCCAATATTGAAAAGCATGCAGGAATAACGTTTACAACAGCTTCAAAGGTTTTTCTTGATAGCCATGTTCTCATAAAATATGATAGTAAGCATTCGTCTTTTGACGAGGATAGATGGAATGCGATCGGTATGGTTAAAGATATTTTATTTGTTGTTTTTGTAGAATATACACAGGATAGCATTAGAATAATTTCCGCTCGCCCGGCAGAACAGGAGGAAATCGATGAGTACTATCGTAACTATGACGCTTGAAGAAGTTATGAATGCACCGCTGACGCAGGAAGAGATATTGAATATCCGTCAAGCTGCCGCTAAAGTACCATCAAAGCAGACAGAATACGACCCTGAATGTCCAAAACAAACCAAAGAGGAACTTGCTCAATTCCGCCCGCTCAAAGAGGTAAAACCTGAACTGTATGCGAAACTTCATCCTGAATGGTGCAAACCTAAAAAGACGGAAATTCATATAAGAGTTGATACCGATGTCTTAGAATGGTACAAAGCACAGGGCAAAGGATATCAGACAAAAATGAATGCCGTTTTACGCGCTCATGCGTTCGGGTAATCAATACCTTCGATGCAGAGTATCGAGGCAAGGTTTATTCCTGTTGCAAAATGTTCAATATCTTGTCTTTATCGCTTGCAGCAGTGTATTCCGTAAATGAATTTCCGTTTAAGTGTAACACAATACTGCAAATCTCCATTAAAAATTCATAGTCGTGAGAAATAACAATAACGATTTTATCTTGTGCTTGCAATTCCTGCATTTTATCGGCTATAAGGCGCATATTCTTTCCGTCTAAGCCGCTCGTCGGTTCGTCGAAAATATACGCGTTCCTTTTTAATAATGAGGCGGCGGCGATTGCCAGTCGTTGTTTTTGTCCGCCGGAGAGGATTTGCGGATGTGTCTCCGCAACGGTATCTAAACAGTAATCTTTTAGGATTTCAGTAGTGTCGGCGGCGGAATCGTTTAATCGCAGTTCTTCTGCAGCGGAAACTTCAAAAAGATTACTGTCAAGGTTATTTGACAAATAGTATATCGTTTTCCTCCGTGTACGGCTGTTGAGTTTTATGTCATTGCAGCTGTCTTTTCCGCACGAATAAATACTGCCGTGTTTTTCACGCAGCAATCCGCTCAGTACTTTTGCGAAGGTGCTTTTACCGGCGCCGTTACCGCCGATGATGCCGTATATCGTGCCGCTTATAAAACAATAGCTTAAATTTTTCAGTAACGATTGTCTGTTGTATGAAAAAGAGATGTTATCGATTTTCAGGCACCGTGTTCCGGACATTGTTTTTCCGTGCGGTTCAATACAGTCAAGGGAATATAAGCGTAAGCCCTGCTGCCGAAAAAATTCAACCGGTGAATGTTCAAATATTTCCTTTGTATAGCAGCGGATAATTTTTCCGTCTTCTATGTAATAATACCGATCGATGATATCTTTGAGATAGTAGATTCGATGTTCGGAAACGATAAGCGTTTTCCCTTTCTTTTTTAACAAAGCCATTAATCGTTTTAGCGCTTCCACACTTGCCATATCGAGATTTGCGGAAGGTTCATCAAATACATAGACCGGCGGATCAAGTGCATTGATTGAAGCAATCGCGACTTTCTGTCTTTCGCCGCTTGAAAGCTGAAATAGATTTCTTGTTCGTAGCGTTTCGCCGTTAATCATACGTAGAGAGTCGGTAATACGCTTGACAATTTCGGTACGTTCGATGCCGTAATTCTCCAAGCCGAATGCAATTTCATCTTCTACAACTTCTGCAAAAAACTGACTTTTAGGATTTTGAAAAATAGAACCGACCATTCGTCCTATCTCATATAATTCCTTTTTAGTCGTGTCGATACCGTTAATCGATATACTGCCTTTCATTTTGCCTGAAAAAAATGTATAGGCAAGCCCGTTGAGGATTCGTGTTATCGTTGTTTTTCCGCATCCGCTCAATCCGATTAAAGCGATAGCCTTTCCGTCTTGTATCTCCATCGTTATATCATCAAGATTTTCTTTTGACGATTGCGGATATGAATAGTAGATATGATCTAATGTAATCATTTTTAATGCAGCTCCCAATAATATAATCCAGCGGATATAACAAGAGCGATCAGTGTGATAGCCCAATCGACAGCGGTAAATACGATAGCCCGCTTAGAGGTGTGTACTCCGGCAGCGGATATCCCCCGTACTTCCGCAGCAGCAGCTAATTCTTCCGCTGTTTTAGAAGCGGAAAACATCATTGGGATAAAGACATATTCCATTGTTTGCGGTGGTTTTGTTAAGGTAAATAATCCGCGCAATTTTAAGGACTCGATAATCTCTTTAAATTCATTTCCGATAACCGGAAAAAAACGCATCATAAAAATAAAAGATAACGCAATATTTCTATTGATTTTCAATTTGTTTATAACAGCGGTCAATTCTCCCGGCGGTGTTTTAATGATTGGAATAACCGATATAAGCACAGCGATCATTCGAGTGATAATAAATAAAAACATTTCCGGCAGCAGTGTTCCTAATCCGTTACCCTTTGAAATAAGCTGTATTGTTTCGACAATGAGTAAAACAAAAACGCAGCGGAATATACTGCGATAGTGTTTTTGAAAAACGCCATACGCTGCCAATAAACCGATTAAACAGAAAAATACGGTATTCTTGGAAATAACCGACACCAAAAATACCGTACAAAAGAATATCGCCAATTTAGTACGGAAATCCATACCTAATTTAACAACCCTGTTTTTATAAAATGTTTTTTAAGCATTTTATTGCCTATATAGCAACCGAGCATTGCAGCAATAACAGTAAGGATTAACGAGATTGCGACCCATTTAGGATCGGTATAGTATTGCGTTTGTATATCTATTTGTTCCTTCGAAACACCGGTCTTTACAAAAGCATTATAGAAAAACCAAATTTCGCTCATACCGTGTGTGGCTCGTGTAAGTGAAGTAATAATCCACGCTATGGTAATTCGCTTGCAGTTCCGGTAGCTGTCTTTACCCCACATGGAAAGTTCGCCGATAATTCCGCCGACAAAAAACCAAGGGAACATAAACGGCCCCATAAAGACGGTTGTTAAAACAGCATGCAGCGTATTATAAATAAGAACCACGCCCGGTTTATTGACCTTCATTGCCATATACACAAAAAACGGTGCAAGTATAAACGCTGCAAACACGGCATTCAACACCATATTAAAAAATAAGGATGCGCCGGTGATCATCGAGAATGCAATAAACACAACGATCATTATTGCCGAAAAAATACCGATCGTTGCCAAATCCTTTACGGATAACCTATTTGACATAATAATACCTCCAGGTAGGAAGATATTACCATCGGTTTACATTATTGTTCTTTCCGAATCGGACAAGTTGTACCAAATAAGTCGGATGGTTTTATTCGTGCTTGATTAATTTTTTATATTCGCTCGGCCGCAGGTTATAGGTCTGCTTAAAGGCTTCCGAAAATTTTGCATGACTTGAGTAGCCGATTTCCAAAGCAATTTCCGTAATGTTTGCGGAGGAGTTTTTAAGAAGATCGATTGCTTTTTGAAGCCGCGCTTTTTTGACCGTTTCGTGAATGGTTGTTCCATAAACCGATTTATAGCAGGTTTTCATTGTTGTCGTTTTAATATGAAAGATGGCGGAAAGCTGCGCATAACTGTAGTTTTTATTTGAGTTTTTTATGACAAACTGGTGGAGGCGTTTGATAATTTCCCGATTGTTTTTTTGCGCGTATTCACGATCGGTAAAATCGATGCCGCTTTTTAATATGCTTAAATACAAAAACAATTCCTGTATTTTTACTTTTAAATACGGAACGGCAATTTCTTCCGGCACGTGATACATTTCGTGAAATATATGGTCAAGTTCGGGGGTTGCTCGTTTCAGAAAGAGGGTTCCGTTCTTACACAGGTGTTCTAAAATGATTCCGTAATCGATACAAAAATATTGCTGCAAGGTGCGGGCTTCTTCTCCTAATTCCGCCGGAATAATGTAAATGCTGATACCGTGATAGTGCCGTATCGGAAACCGAGAATGCTGCGAACAATTTTCTAAAGGATTGATTGCAAAGTCACCGGCATTCATGCTGACTTGTGTTCCGTCTTTTAATATCGATTCAAATGCGCCTTCTCTGCAATGGTTCAGTTCGTATTGCTTGATATTGTTATTGAGCAGATCCGCAGCGGAAGGTGGACATAATGTATCGGTATGGATGTCGTTAAACATAACATTCACACCGGGGAAAATACGATACGATGTAACGTAGCACATTCCATTCCGTGTTTTGACGGTATGCACTGCTCCATGCTGTAATTTTTTTACGGTTTTTATATCTCTGCCGTAGAGGTGGTTTAGGTAGTCCATTGAGTTACCCTATCACGCTTTTGATGAAAGGCAGTACCGCCGTAAGCGAAAAGATAAAGATAGCGCCGTAAGCGATTAGCGCGAGTACCGATGCAGCAATTTCGGCATATTTTTGGGTTTTGCCTATCCGTGTAAACAACCGCTGCCGTCCCGTCCACGCAAGGTATGCCGCAGCGGTGATGGGAATTGCCATTCCTGCCGACATACCGATAACCGCGATGATGCCGATACCCGCCGCATCCAACGTAGAAACCAATACCAATACAAGCAGCGCTGCAGGGCAGGGATACATGCCGCTGAGTAAGAACGTACCCCACTGTATGTTGCCGGCGCTGTGATGCTGAGGTCGGTAGTTTTTATACCGTGCGGAACCGTAGCCGGCACTATTGTATGCAAGCTTCCCGTTTTGCGTAGGTGCCGGTGAGCGGCGGCTGAAACGGAAATGCGGAAAACGGTTGGGGAATAAGCCGGACAGCAGATGCAGGATAGAAGCTCCCGAAAGCAGCAGCAGCAGGATGAACGAAAAACCTTCAAGGTAAATGGTTGCGGAGTCCGTATGCGCGGACAAAGCGCCGCTCACATTACGGAAAAGCAGCAGTAATAGGATGCTTGTTATGCCGTGCAGCCCCGCTAAGGTGAGGCTGGTTACGGCAGGTTCCCACGCGGGGGCTTGGCGTGCCAGATAAAATGAGAATACAAGCGCTTTCCGATGCCCCGGCCCCAGTGCGTGCATAATTCCATAAAAAAAGGAAAGCCCGATAATTGTCCAAAAGGCTTGTGCCGAATGCGCCTGTGTCCATTCATAGATGGCATCACCGAGTTTTGTATGGAGCTGTGCTTGCCGGTTCACAAGAAAATCAGCGGTTTTTTCCGTGCGGACGGGGGCAGGCGTATCTTTTTTGCCGGTAAAAGGATTCGCCCAAAGAGTGCTGCTCATCATACAGAGCACAGCCAAGATAATTCCGTGCCGTATCGTTTCTGTCCCGACGTGATACCCTTTCAAGCAGCTCAAAACATTTTTGTACCGGTTTTTCAGCACTATCAGCATTCCTTAGTAGGTAATATGAATTTCTCTGGGGTAAAATGTCTGCAGTCCCGGTTTCCACGTATCATACATCGTTGTCATATCGGCTGTGTCGAAGGGATCGTAATACACGGGGTATTTTCTATTTTCGGCTATCGTATACGTTGGAGGCGTTTTACCGGAAGCTCCGGTAAAGATTACCGGTGTCTTTTCGTCATACCGGAAATCGCAGAAAAAGGTATAATCATATACGGCAAAGTAAAAATCGCCGCTGTATTGTGATAAATTGATGTAAAACCGGTACGAAGCGATTCCGTCTTTTTGCCGCACCGAAAAATCGCTCACCTTTTCGGGGCTATGCCGTTCGTTCCCTTGCCGGATAAAGGTGAAATACGCATAGTTTTTAGTATTGATAAAGGCATTGTTATACACATCCTGTGTTTCAGCCTTACTGAAAACTCCGTCCCTGTTCAGATCGTACCCTTGAATAATATCCGCGCTGAAAAAACGGTCAAATATCCATGTTTCGTACGCACCTTGGATTTTTCCGTTGTTCAAGACAAATTCGGTCTGCGTGGAGATAAACAGATGCGGATGAGCAATTCCTTGAAGCGGGGCAATAAATAGCAGCGTAATCAATAAAATAGAAACGCATAGCGCCTTTTTATATCCGTATCGTATCATTTTTACACCTTGGATTCTGTAACTGCGCGAAAAAGAATAGGACACCTCTAAAAGTTTAACAGTTTTTTTACAGATGCCCAATGAATATAAAAAAAGAGTCCCTATTCAGGACTCCTTTTAGCAAGAATAAAAAACGGGATGTTTAGACTTTTTTAACAACATAGTTGCTCTTTAAGCAGCGGGAACACAGCTTCAAGGTTAAAGTCCTTCCGTCAATTTCCGTTTTTACGTCGATAAGGTTGGGGCGCCATACGCGGCGTTGATGATTCATCGATTTACTAACCGTATTACCGCTCATCGGCCCTTTTCCACAAATATCGCATCTGCGTGCCATAGTTTACCTTCCTTAGCTTTTTCTATTAGCATTAAAAATAAAACGCAGGATAGTATACTGTAAAAAGCGTATTATGTAAAGGGTAATTATAATTCATAATTAAGAATTCTTAATTATGAATTATGAATTCCCCTGCCCTCTACTCTTCCGAAGAAGAGTATAATTCAAAGTGTGTAACGGCGTTCCCGCCTGCGGTAAAGGCCGGAATGGAAACCATCACCGCATCTTCAAAAAGCGGGATGCTGATTGTGCCGGTAACATCCTCTTGCCCGTTAAAAAAGCTGACCTTTACATGATGGGTTTGTCCCCGCAGCATAATTTTATCGCGGTCTCCCTTAAACATCTCGATCGGCTTTTCTCCGTTAAACGAAATGGTACAGCCGTCAATTGCCTTGTACGTGCCGTTCGGATCGCTGTTGTTATCAATCAGCACGGTATGGGAGCGTCCGAACAAAAACATAAGCGCCATAATGAGCAAGTAAAACACAACCAAGCCGATTTTAACCAGCCGCTGACCTTTTTTTGAACGTACCCGAATCATTATGCCCTCCCGCTTTCGGCTCGTAGCGCAGCCCGCTGTTTTTCCGCATTTTTTTGATTACGTGCTGCGTGCATTACCAGCGATAAGGCAATCGCCGCGTAACCGGAAAACTGTCTGAAATATTCGCCGATCATTGCGGAATCAAAGAGATGCTGCCCAGCCATCGGCGTAACGATGTAGAGGAAGTGCAGCAAGATAATACCGATAAAAACATTTCTAATGCTCGCCTTATTCACCGAAGCGCCACCGACGAGGATTGCAGCTGCCGCAAAGAAGCCGGTTTGATCATGCGCATTATAGGTGCTCATATTTCCCATATTCTGCAAGAAGATAATTTGCCCGATACAGGCAAGCACCGTCGAAATGACAATCGAAATAATCCGTGTCCGCTCAACCGCAATACCGGAGGCAAGCGAAACGGCCTGATTCTGCCCGATTGCCCGCATATCCTGCCCAAGCTTTGTCTTTCTAAACCACACGATAAAAAAGCACAGCGCAATGATAATAAGATACGAAAGGAGCGGAATTTTAAACCCGGCAATTGTAAGCGGGATCGCCGTATCGAGCATTTGCCGCACAGGCGCCAGTTCAAGCGTATTGCGCACACCGTATCCGCGGGACAGCATAATAGCCTTATTGTGCATCGGAATAACCGAACCGAGCAGATACAGCACAAAGAACTGATAAATCCCGTTAAAGAAGAACCCGAGGATGTAGCTGGTAACCATTTCCCGTCCGCGGGCACGGTTCAGCACCGAACCTGCGACAATCCCAAGCAGAATGGAAAGCGGCATACCGATACCGGCAGCGAATACAAGCCCATAGATACCGCCGATACTCCAGTCCATCGCAAAAATCAGACCGATCTGCCCCGCCATTGCACCGAGCACCATCCCGAAGTTAATACCCATTCCGGCCATAATCGGCAAGATTAAAGCGAACACCAAGAAAGAGTTTCTGCCGATGCGCGTTAAAATTTCGGCGATAATATGGTTTGCCGACAAGCCCGACACGGGAATAGCCAAAAATGAAATAACCAAAAATATAATGGATACCAAATTATCAAGAATAAAATCGCTTACGGAAAATTTTTCCCACTTCTTTTTAAGCATATTAGACGATATCATAATCTACCTCGCCGCCTTCGTCTTCCGCGTTAGTGCATACAAGATCATACCGTTTGACAGAACAATACGGATAACCTCCGACATATCGGTTTGCAATACGCTGTTAATAACGGAAGGGGTCATTGTCAAAATGCCCTGAAACAAAAATGTCCCCAGCATTACATTTAAAATCGACGCTTTATTGACCGATGCACCGCCGATAAGAATAGCCGCTACGGCCGGAAACGCCATAAAAAGCGGGGCTTGATACAGCTGAATAAATCCGAAACTTTGCTGATACAGCAAAATGCCGAGGCCGCCGATGACGGTGGACAGCACCGTACTGATAATCCGCGCGCGGTCTATATTCACGCCGCTCGCCCGTGCAAATTCGGGATTTGAACCGACGGCGGTCAACGCAGTTCCCGTCCGTGTCTTCATAAATACCTTCATAATAAAGAAGCAGATAAAGACAAAGAGAATAAGTCCCGTCGGGAATACGAACGAACCTATTTGAAATGCCCATAAATTGTTAAGGATTTTCAGCCAGTATCCTTCAAGGGTGATTGTCGTACGCAAGCCTTTTCCCGCATAGCCCCACACCATTGTCGGATTGCTGTACGGTAATAAAAGCCATAAAATCGACATGAACATAACCGACGCAAACCCGACATACAAAGCGATGGTCATCTCTTCGCCTTTAATCAGATTTAAAAGCTTACCGTAGGCATATCCGATTACCGCACAAATGAGCACCGTAAACAAGACGGCTGAAAAAAAGCCTCCCCATCCGGTTAAGCTCAGTTCCATTGCGATTGTTGCACCGAGCAACCCGCCGATAACACCGACAGACAAGCCGAAGTTAAGACCGCATCCTGCTTGTATCATCGGCACCATCGCAAGCACCAAGAGGGCATTCATACCGAAGCGGTTTATCGTATCCGAAAGGGAAGCACCGATACTGACGTTCACAAAAGGGGCGGCAATAAACAACGACAATAAAAACAAGAAAATAATAATACGCGGCCATCCGAATGCCGCAATCTGTTTTTTTAACTGTTCCATTTATTTTACTCCTGCCATATAAAGCGCAAATTCAGCCGGATCTTCGGACGGCTGCAGTACGTGAGCAACCTTGCCTTGGAATACGACGGCAATACGATCGCACGCAGACCGCAGCTCTTCAAGCTCACTCGAAATCATCACAACAGTAACGCCCTTTTCTCTATTCAATGTACGGATTGCTTCCAGCACAAGGGCTTTTGCGCCTACGTCAATTCCCCGCGTCGGCTCCGCAACAAAGAGCAAATCGGGTTCCAGACAAAACGCTTTTGCCAGACAGAGCTTTTGCTGATTGCCGCCGGAAAGTTCCCGTGCTTTTTGCTGGGAACCGGTGCATTTAATTTGCAGCATTTTGATATAATCGTCGGCAAGCGCTTTCATCGCCTTTTCGTCACGGACGGTGATTAACCCGCCGAGATATTTTTTTAAGTATTTATGCTTTGCCTGCATAGCCGTAAACGCGATATTCCAGTCAAGGCTTTCATCCAGTAAAAGGCCGACGCCGCGCCGGTCTTCGGAGACAAACGCAATTCCTTCCGAAAGAACTTTTGCGGTTTTGGTAATATCGAGCGGCTTACCTTTAAAGATAACCTCGCCGCCTGCACGGAAAAGCCCCATAATACCGTTGGGAATACCGATTTTTCCTTGCCCCGCCAAACCGCCGATACCGAATATCTCTCCTTTTTTAACGGAGAAACTTGCATCGTTAACCAGCTCTCCCGGCATATCTACCCATAGATGTTTTACCTCAAGGATGGTTTCGTCAAATTGCCGCACCGTCTTTTCGGCGGTTTGACCTTCCACCTTTCTCCCGACCATTGCAGCCGCAATCGCCGGAATATCCGTCTTTGCCGTTTCCGTATCTAAAATCGAAACACCGTCGCGCAGTACGACAACCCTGTCGCAAATTTCCATCACCTCATGCAGACGGTGGGAAATAAAGATAACCGCAATTCCCTTTGCCGCCAGCGCTTTGATAGATTTTAGCAGCACCTCCGCTTCGGATTCGGTAAGAACGGCGGTCGGTTCATCCAGTACCAAAAGCCGTACGTTATCGCGGTCTATTTCGCGGGCAATTTCGGTAAACTGCTTATGCCCGACAGGCATTTCGGAAATATGCGTTTTCGAGCTGATCGAAACACCGAGTTGATTGAGTGTGTTCTGCGCCCGCTCATGCATCGCTTTCCGATTCAATGTTGTAAGCCGCCGCCCAAAGAGATCCGAAATAATACTCTCCTGTTCAAGTTCGCGGTTCAGCATAATATTCTCACCGGAAGAAAAACCCGGAATTAACGAAAACTCTTGATGCACCATTCCGACACCTGCTTGAAGGGCGTCAAATGGAGTCTTAAAAACAACTTCTTTTCCCAGTATTTTTACGGTACCGCCGTATCCGCCTGTCTCGGCGATAACCGGCATACCGAACAGAATGCTCATCAATGTCGTTTTCCCGGCGCCGTTTTCTCCTACCAAACCGATCACTTCTCCCGCATGGACATCAAAACTCACGCCTTGTAAAACGGGAGTCCCGGAAAAGTCCTTCGTAATATGATCAAGTGATAAGATGACTTCATCATTATTCATAAATTTCTATAATCCTTATGGGCATCGCTCAAGATATCGTTTTTTTAAAGATGCCTTCTATAATAATATATCAATGTCTTAGGGTTACCCCTCGTACGTAAAAGCAACATAAAACCTCTTTACCATCCGTTAAAAAAAAACGGGTACACTTCAAAACTTTCCATGTACCCGTTCTTCTGAGGAGGCTTTTTTTAAATAGTCCGTATAATGCAACAGTTGAACAAAGTTTGAACTTTGGAAACTGCTGCATTCGTGCGCGAAAAGCGCACATATAATCAGCGATGTTTGCCGAACGGCAAACTCGGCGTTAAATTAAGGCACACCATCAATGTGCCTTAATTTAACAGTCCGTATTATTTATTAAATTTCATATTTAAGTATTGACGCGGTACCTCTTGCTCGGTTGTCGGCAAAAAGCCTTTCCCAAGAATATAAGTATCCATAAATACCAACGCCTGATTTTTTGCACGCACGCCGGTATTCGCATCCGTATAGTATGCGCTCTTCCATCGTGCATTAGGAGTAAACACTCCCAGCGCCTTTGACAAATCTGCAAGGCTTCCCTTCTCCGCTTCTCCGTCGATAATGCGGCGGGCATATTCGCCTAAACCTGCACTGACGGTAAAGCCGTAAGAGTATGCCCACGTACCGAACCGGCCTGCGCCGCCCTTGTCGATAACGGACTGCTCAACCTTCTTTAAGATAGCGGCAAAATCGCCCGCTTGTTCGGTAAGATCGATACCGAGCGCTCCCGGATATCCCATTAACGGAGACGGAAGATCGGCTTCTACAAAGATACCGCCGTACTGTAACAACTGCTTTAAGAGCGGCTCCGTATGGGCATCGTTCGTACAGAAGAATGCGGTTTCTTTGCCGTATTTTTCTACCCACTGCGGAACTTTTTCAAGGATAAACTGCTGCGCACCGGCAACACCGACATCACTGGTGGGGTCGGGAGCGGTTTCAAACACAAATTTTATCCCAAGGTCATTACAAGAAGCTTCCATAATCTGACGGCGGAGACCGAGTGTTTCATACGACATGTGCCGCGGGAAAGAAATATGGACAAATGTCTTTGCGCCGAGCTCTTTAGCAGCCCAAATAATAGTATATCCGCGGGATACGAAGTCATTGCTTATTGCCATATCGGCGGATGCTTGAATGACAAGCGGGTCTTCATGCGGTTCACCGGCAAACAGCAATATGTCGGGGCGTTTTTCCCGCACACGCTTAAACGCTTCTGCCGTTCCGGGAATACCCTGATTGACGATAATAGCTTTCATCAGCGGGTCATCCGCGAGTGCGGCTATTTGTGTAATAGTCGTTTCCTGCTGCGACATAAAGTCGTCAGGATACGTGATATGCTGGATCATCCCACCCGTCTTGGCGGAACCGTACATTTCTATCAGTTTTTCCGCCCCGCGGAGATCATCCTCCGATTGAGACACGGTTCCCGTTGCAATACCGATATGGTACGAAGCAGTCTTGCCGTTAGACGCCGAGTCTGTTTTCCCCGGTTGTGTTTCCGCTTTTTTGCTGCACCCTAATACGGACGCACTCAAAAGTACAGCGGCCAGTAAAACGAATACGGCATGCATTCTTTTTTTCATATTCAACCCCTTTTGATAGCAAACCTGTTCGGAAACTTCCGTTTCGGAACAGGCTACTTTGAAATGCGATGTTCTAAATCGTGCTATTTGTACGATTTAGAACTCGTCGACCTGTTCGACAACGAAGTTATTGAACAGGTCGAGTGTAAGGATATCATAGAGCGATATCGCTTACATTCGGCAGCGTTTAAAAGCTTCCTGCTTTAGAAAACTGCTGTTTTTTTGATACTAAGTTCTTATATAAAAAATGTCAAGTGTTTTATGTATAAATATGCAAGAATAAATACGGGAAATAGTATTTTTATGCATAAATCGTTAAGAGAATCGCTAAGAGCGTTTTGTGTTTACCTACTATCTTACTTCTTTCCAAAATAGAAAATACTCCAGCCGAAGAGTTAGGCCGCATCACCGCGATACTCCGTACGATAAATCCTCATGCGGAAATCCTCGACACCCCGTACTTCAACCAGCCCGCTGAATGGTGGCAAAAACTGCTGTGTACTCCGCTGAATACGCAGCGTGCAATAGCGCTCCCCAAAAAAGACCATACACCCGATTTGGAAAACATCAGTTTTACCGGTGTTGCAGTCGACACTGTCAATGACCTTCTGGAATTGCTGACCGCATTGCTCCGCGGATACTTCGGTACCGTCTACCGTGCAAAGGGTTTTACGCAGATAGGCGGACAATGGACAAAATTCGATATTGTCGATAGGCAGTACACCGTTGCCGTCTGCGATCCGATGCCCGAATCGAAAGCCGTAATCATCGGTCAAAAGCTCGATCGGGAACGGCTCCGCAAGGCGTTTACTGCAGCTGCACCTCTATCGTACCGACGGTACACAGCAGATCGATCAGCGGAATACGTACCGAAGCGCGGGAAGTTTTTTCAGTCTTCGTCGGTAACGTAACGGTTCCGACCGGAGTGATGCGCGCCGCCTGAATCTTGTACGGTACATCGACGGTTAGCACAAATTCGGCGCTGCGGAGTTCTCCTGCAAGTTTTTTTCCGTAAGCGGCGCCGATCAGTTCTTCATATTCCGCAGGCGGTATTTTATCGCCGGTAAACAGCGGCGCCATCAGCATATCAATAAAATCCCTGCTTTCCTGCGGCAGCATCTCCAAAAACGACGCGATATTTTTAGGTGAAAGGCTGACCGAAGTTTTCCGCTCGTTTCCATCGTAGCTGATAACATCTTTAAGCAGCTCATGATTATGCGGCACGGTACATGCGAGACGCAAACCCATCGAACCGTTTACGGTGATTTCTTTGACGGTGATACCCGACTGCGACAGCGTCTCCCTAAGCTCTTGGGTATTAAACACGGATTGTCCGTCAACTTGTTCATTCTTCTGTTTTAGTAACTGCGTAATATTCTTTTCCAATAAGCTGCTTGGAACAAACTCTGCAGTTAAGCTGTAATCCGCAGTATCCCGTATGACAATATGCGCCGAAGAAGAACACGCAGCCGTAATGCAGACCGCAGCACAGCAGCCCAATATGCGGTATAGTATTTTCATCATAACAACTCCCATTGGTTTATAAATTGAACAGCCTTTTCTTCGTGCAGGTATGTGTAGGCACGTGCAAGCACGGCTAAAAAGCGCTTGGTGCGTTTGTGCGGATATCGGGATGGATAGGGCAGTTCTCGGTTGTCCGCGAAAAGAACGGCACGGAAGATTCGGCTAGAAAGATATTCTCCGGTTTCATAATGCTGCCGGCAAAACGGTATGTTTTTTTCCAGTACGATTCTTGGATACTCGACACAATCACGCCGGTACGCGGCCCGTCGGATGCCGAATGAATAAATTTCCCCGCGCCGAGGTAAATACCGACATGGGAAATACCGCCTGCAGTGTTAAAAAACAGCAAATCGCCGGGCTGAATTTCTTCGTCCGTTATCCTTTTTGAATATTCGGCAATAGCATCGGAGCGGCGCGGCATTTGCAGTTTCAGCACTTCGGCGCCGTTGCGGCAGACAAGGCCGGAACAATCCATTCCCTTAGCGGAACGCCCGCCGTAACGATAGGGTGTCCCAAGATAATTTAAAGCATTATTGACAAAAGCAATGCGTTGTGAATCCTTAGGAGACGGCGCTGCAGAAAGGACAGCCGCGGAGAGTACAAGAAATAAACGGAAAAAAAAGCTTCGTATATCTTTCCAAATCATGTAAAATAGTTATACTAAAAAAAAGAAAAAATTGCAATTTTGAAAAGATTTTATCGAAAAATTGTAAAGGAGCTTATCGATATGTACGAAACGTCAAAACGGCCATGGGCATTCCTTGATGCATGGCGCGGAAAAAAGTTTACCGGCGAATGGCCGACACTGCCGGAAATGTTTGAAATTACGGTGGAACGTTTTCCGAATAGGAACTGTTTAACCGTCTTTGAAGCCGATCGTATTACGCTCACGTATCGTGAAACGCTTGCGGCGATTAAGAAATTGGCAGGATGGCTTATTGCTCACGGTGTAAAGAAAGGGACGCACATCGCCGTTTCCGGTAAAAACTCTTCCGAATGGGCAATTGTCTATTTGAGCGCACTGTATGCCGGCTGTATTGTTATTCCCATCGATTATGGCCTACACGATTATGAAATTACATCGCTTTTAAAAACGGCAAAACCGCTCTTTTTCTTTGTCGATGAAGAAAAATACGAATACTTTTTTGAACAAGCAAAGACTCAGTCATTTATAGGCGAAGTTTATTCTTTAAGCGGCAAATATACCGATCGCTACATATATAATTTGGAAGCAGAACCGCTTGCGACCTATTTCCCGCTGAGGGAAACGGACACGGCAGCCATACTCTTCACCTCCGGTACGATGGGTAATCCTAAAGGAGTTATGCTTTCTCATCGGAATATCGTGTCCGATTGTTACATTGCACAATCCAACCTTACAATCTTTGAAACGGATGTTTTTTATGCACTGCTGCCGCTCCATCACTCCTATACGATGGTTGCCGTGTTTATTGAAGCTATTTCCGTCGGTGCGGAAATCGTATTCGGAAAATCCATTGCGGTATCCCGTATGCTGCGAGAACTTAAAGAAGGGAAAATTACAATGCTCCTCGGCGTACCGCTCCTCTTTAATAAGCTGCTTGCAGGTATTTTAAAAGGAATCCGCAGTAAGGGACTTTTAGTGTACGGTATTATCCGGTTGCTTATGGGCATATCGTATCTTGTTAAAAAGACAACGGGGAAAAATATCGGTAAAACACTCTTTAAGAGCGTATTGGCGAAAGCAAATCTTACGACGCTCCGCATTGCCATTTCCGGCGGCGGACCGCTTTCAAAAGAAGTTTTTAGAGCATATAACGAATTCGGTATCGATTTTGTGCAGGGATACGGTCTGACCGAAACATCGCCGATTATCGCGCTTAACCCGAAAGAACATTTTAAAATCGAAAGTGTAGGGCGTTACTTCCATCCGTATATGGAGATGAAAATCCTCGATCCCGATGAAAACGGCCGCGGTGAAATCTGTGCAAAAGGGCCGATGATTATGCAAGGGTATTATAATATGCCGGAAGAAACGGCCGAGGTGTTATCCGAGGACGGATGGTTCCGTACCGGCGATATCGGATGGCTTGATGATGAAAAATATCTGTACCTCTGCGGCCGTGCGAAGAACCTCATCGTTACCTCAGGCGGTAAGAACGTCTATCCTGAAGAAATTGAAAATGCCTTCCAGATGTATTACAACGATATCGAGCAAATAACCGCCCGGGGTTACCATCCTGAGAATGACTTAACTAGCGAAGAGATTGAAGCGCTCATATACCCCGCCGATGAACTGTATAAAACACTGAACCTCAAACGCGGTACTCCCACAGGAGACAGCGCTGCATACAAAAAAATCGAAGCGATTGTTGAAACCGTGAATAAGGAATTGTTACCTTATCAGCGGATAACCAAAACGACGCTTTTGGATAAACCGCTCGAAATGACCACAACCAAAAAAGTTAAGCGGTATAACAAGGCCGAGTAATCTTAACAAAAGCGAAAACCCAGCACGGCGTCTATTCTTACCGGATGGACGCCGTAACTCTAGAACTTCGATATATCGATAAGGTTTAGTTTACTTTAAATTTTCCAACTTCCATAGCCAGATTCTTAATACTTTGTGTATTCTTTTGCGTAATCGCGTTGACTTCCTGCACCGCGTTGTTAATCTGTACTGCGCCTGAAGCCATTTCATTCATACCGTCGGTTATAATACGCGTTAGGTTATCCAATTTGCGCATTTCCTCCGCGACACCTTCCCCGCCTTTCAACATCTCTTCCGATCCGAACTGAACTTCCGTTGTTACCGCATTGATGTTTTTAATAGCAGTTAATACTTCGTTGCTGCCATTCGCTTGTTCGCGCATCGCCTCCGTAAGACGGTCACTCATCTCTTTTACTTGGGCGGCAAGGGTAAAAATGGCATTGAATTTTCCTTCTACCGTCTTAGACGATGCTGAAAGCGTCTCAATTTCGCTGCTCAGCATCTTAAGCGTCGTCGTAATAGTCTTCCCTTGTGTGGCAGAATCTTCTGCCAACTTGCGAATTTCATCGGCAACGACGGCAAATCCCTTTCCAGCCTCTCCTGCATGTGCTGCTTCGATGGCAGCATTCATTGCAAGTAAGTTTGTTTGCGATGCGATATGCTGAATAACGCTCGACGCTTCCATAAGTGAGCCGGATTCTTCCGCTATTTTTTGCGTTACCGTGTTGGACGTCACCAGCGCTGCTTTTCCATCTCCTGTTGCAGAGACAAGCTCTTTCACGATTGTATCGGACTTGTTGAGCGTTTGACTGATTGAAGTAATATTTGCGACCATTTGCTCAATCGATGACGAGGACTGCGCAACGCTTGCAGACTGCGCTTCAATACTACTGCTCAACTGCTTAATAGTGCGGATAATTTCTTCTACCGTAGCGGCAGTTTCGGTAACGCTCGCTGCTTGGGTCAAAACCTGTTGCTTAACACCGTCTATATTTGTACTGATCTGATTGATTGAGCTTGCCGTTTCGGACATATTCGACGCAAGCTCACTCCCGATCTCTTCCATAATGTTACTATTAGCACCGATAGATTTTATTGTAACACTGATTTTTTCTATCGTTTCGTTAAAATACTCCGATAAATCCGTAACCTCGTCATTACCGCTTATGACCATACGAACCGTTAAATCACCTTCTCCTTGCGCGATATCCCGAAGTGCTTCCACCAGCTTTTGTATCGGCTTTACGATACGGCGTGCAACAAAGTAAACGACAACCAATGCGGAAACAAAAATAATGAACCAGATAAGGTTCATCAGTAAACTCATTTCGTTTACTGAACTCATAAGCTCGTTGTATGGCGCAGTCATAATAATTGTCCAGCCTGACAGCTTACTCTTAGCATAAGAAGATATTACAGAAACGCCATCGTTATCATAATACCCAATACCCGCTTTTTGCGCTTGTAACGCTTGTTTCTCAAAGGACGCAAGCGGAGCTTGGGTCGGATCTGTTTTTGCTTCCTCGATGGAATTGTATTGATCTTCGACAAAACCGATATCTTTATCTGCAATCGTATTCCCCGTTAAACCGAGTATATAGCAATACCCCCTTTTTCCCAAAACAATATCTTTAATTGCTTCGGACAAAAGATTCGCTTCTACGGCTGCGCTTAATACGCCGACAATTTGATTGTTATCGCTAATAATAGGAACTGCATAGACAATCTTCATCGTATTTGAAATACGGGATATACGAGGCTCCGCTACAAAACTTTTTCCTGATGAAGCGGCTAAAAACCAATCTCTGTCGCCGACATATAGAGGCTCGCCGTCCTCAGTTCCATAGCGGTACCCCTCCATAGTGCTGACACCGAAATAATCTACCCGTGCATTATGACCGGCTTCATGCACAAGAATCTGGGCTTTTTGCCGATATGAAAGGGAAGAATCTCTAAGATCCGGCATACGGGCAACCCCTTCGACAAATTGAAGCGTTGCTTGTATTCTGGCATCGATAATTTCTGCGACATCGGCAGCTTTATCTATTAAATGAGTCTCAATTTTCTCCGTTACGGCCTTACGTGCAATGAGGACTGCGAGAACAACCTCAACACTGGAGCCTCCTAAAATCAGCAGTCCAAAAATCAGCATCAGTTTTTTTCGTAATGAAAAGCGCTTTTTCTTTAGTTTATCTCCCATACGTCCGTCTCCTATCGCATTGGACTCGGCTGCTCATGCGCCGACATCTATAACGGCTCCTATACAGGGCCGCACTGCCGGTTTCTATCGGATTTAACTGACTTAAATCCCGAACGGCATAGTTCGACAATTCTGAAATAGCAAAGCAGGGATATTGTTTCCCTTACCTTAGAGAAGAACTTATTTCTATGACTGATTTTATATCTAGGCAATATAAATTATATAAATTTTGATTGACTTAGTCTATCCCTCTATAAGTGGTACACGTGAAAAACCGTACAGCACAGTACAATGCGATTACTGAAGAGTCCCTACAATCGCTCACCCGCGCGTAGTTGAACCCGCAGTGCTTGGATTTTTGCGTCCATTGATTCGAGTTCATTCAAAATTGCCTTTTCATGCTCGGAAGTTTCGATAACCGCATGAATGCCGCCGTTTTTAATTACAATACGTTTATCGGCATACAGTGCAAGTGCGGGATCATGCGTTGCCATCAGCACGATTTTTTCATTTGATATTAAAAGTTGTAAGGCCTTCTTCCGGTCGATACCTGCATTTTCAATCTCGTCGATAAGAACGATCGGGGATGAACTTAAAATAGCAGTGTCGGCAATCATCAATGCCCGGGACTGTCCGCCGCTCAGCGCAGTAATCGGCGTATCCAGCCGAAACTGCTCTCCTGCCAGTTTATTTGCCGCCTCGATAATCCGTTGAACGGCTGTTTCTTTGTTTTCGACAAGCCTGCTTTCCGCGTGCAGTTCGATAAATTCCCGTACGGAAAGATCCATCACAAAGTTCATATTCTGCGAAAGCTGCGCAACCAGTTTATTGTTAATAGAAAACCTGATTGCTTTATCGGGCACTTCGCCGTTGATTAGGATTGTTCTGCCGGTCGGCGTATCCTTTTGCGCCGTCCATTCGATGTCGGCAAGCAGCCGCGATTTTCCGGAACCGGTCGGCCCGACAATCGAAATAATCTGCGACGGATACAATATCAAATCTTGAAAATTCTCCGGTTCGCCTGACTTATCCGTGCCGGGCAGTATCGTAAGGCTCTGTATGCCTTGGGCATCATCTCCGTTTAAAAAACGCTTCATTTGAATAATGTATTCAAAGAATGAGTGCGATAAGGCCTCCCTATCGATGGCATATTCTTCGCATTGCTCTCCGGAAAGACTTTGCAAGAATGCGTCAAAAGTGAGCTGCGTATTATCCGAAATATGCAGCTCCGTCAATCTGTTTTCCGCAAAAAAATCTTCAATAAACGGATACTCCGCAAGGAGCGTTTCGATTGTTTCTTTTGAAAGGTTTGCCGCCTCGCCCGCAGCGTGATGTGTTACAAGGCCGGTATCGGTATATGCAGTCATATCATAGTCCCCGTATTTTTTAAGATGCCCTATTCTTTTTTTCCGATTGTCTGCGATTCGGCAATCTTCATTTTACGGATGTTGCCCATCTGGAAGTTTTCCCCCACCCGCGTTTCGCCCAAACAGTAGGAGCACAGCGCAGCGGGCATCGGAAAGCGGAGTTCCATTCCCTGTACCGTCGAAATATCCTTATCCCGGCTAAAAAGCAGCGTGCTTAATTCAAAAGCGCCTTGCCCCGTCAGACCGTTCACCTGCATGATAACTGCCCGCGGATTAACGGTGTTGACACGGGCGCAAAACACTTCGCGCTCAGCCTGCGACACAATATCGCCTTTTGTAATGACGACAATATCCGCAGCCTTTAAAAGCGGACCGATTTTTTTCGGCGTATTGATGCCCGACAGATTATCGATAACACAGATGCCGAGAATATTTTTAATATACGGCGAGCAGCGGTTGCACAATCCGGCGGATTCCGTTATCAGGAGATCGAAATTTTCCTTTACGCCCCATTGCACAACTTCTTCGATATTGGAAACAAAGAAATGATCGGGGCAAAGAGAGCCGGAAATGCCTTTTTGAACGGGAATGCCGGCTTTTTCATACAGCACATCGTCGTCGGTGTACAGACAGTCGAATTTCACCACGCCGGCACGGAGTCCTTGCGCCCGCAGCGCATCGATTGTCTTTAAAATAACGCTTGTTTTGCCCGAAGAAGGCGGACCGGAAACAATCAAAAGATTCATAGTACGATAATCATATCATATCTATTTGCAGAATACGGTACCATTCGTTACGAAACTGCAGGGTAAACGCATCAAGTATCTTTTGTTACGAAACGGTGCGTAATAGTTGAGCGGCAATGCGCCCTGCCTTTCCTCGATGGGACAGTTCGTTTTTTTCTTGTGCCGTCAATTCCGCAACCGTTTTGCCGATTTCGGGAAGATACACGATGGGGTCATAGCCGAAGCCGTGCTCGCCGTGTGCCGATATTGCGATAACGCCCTCGCACGTTTCCTGCACCGTAAAAAAACGGTGAGCATCCAGCATCACTACAATGCAGCAGACAAACCGGCAGCTGCGGTTTTTTACACCTTCCATTCGGTGCAGGACAAGCTTATTCCGCTCCTGCGCTTCCAGCTGCACACCGTCTTTCATACCGTACCGGGCTGAATAAATACCGGGCTCACCGCCTAGCGCGTCGATACACAGCCCCGAATCGTCGGCAATTACGGGACTTTTAACGCTTTCATATAATACACGAGCTTTTAACAAAGCATTTTCCAAAAAAGTTTTTCCCGTTTCTTCAGGATCAAATACAATACCGGCATCGGAGGGAATGCTGATGCGGTGGTCTTTTAAAATAGCGGCAAACTCCTCCTGCTTATGCCGGTTACCGCTTGCTAAGTATATGTGCATGACCAACCATAACACGCTTTTTTAAGCTCGGCAAGATCGTTGTTAACTGTTGTACGGGATATTCCCAGCTGCTTTGCAAGCGCCCGATTACTCGGTCCCCGCGTATATTCCCGTATCCGCTTCAAGTATCCCTGCCAACGTGTATAGCTGTATGTCTGCTGATTTTTCAACCGCTTGATGATGGAATTATGCGACTCATCGACCTTACGCAGCTGAATTGTTGCACTTTTATACCGGACATAATAAAAATCCCGTTTAGCAGCCCACTCATTATACACGGCATCCCGTCTACCGGTCAGCTCTTTTGCCTCTTCAATCAACAGCCTCACCTTACGGACGGATATTCCCAAATGTCCGGCAACCGTATGCAGCAAATGTTCATCGATATAAAAACAGGATTTACAAAGCAGTTCCAAAAAATAGCGTGTATAGATGTCTTTTCTTTTTATTCTCCATCTGATTGTTTCCTGAATAGATTGCTCTTTTTCAGGCAATACGCTGTATGAAGGAGACGGACTTGACGCATATAATTCATAAGTTTGCAGCCCATCCTGTTCCTCCAGTATATTCTTAGCCATCCGCTCCTGATCATCTTGCGCAATAGAGGTATAAGTCGCCTGTTCGCGGTTTCTCCTAAGAAAAAGTTTCCAGTTATATGAAAGAGACATCCGTAAGTAGGTCGGAAATATTGATCGATCGGGATTATAACCGCTCATCATATCTTCCAGTTTCGGATAGATCCAAAGCAAAAAGTCGCTGCGCATATCTTCGCTTGCACAATAGACACCAAACTCACCGAGATTAAAATAAATATACTGAAACAACGCATCCACGGCTCTTTTCCGTTTGTCTTGCCGTGAAAAATCCGTCAATATCGTTTCAACGGTATTCTCTTGCATACATTCCTCCGCGGGGGCAATTTATCTGTAGTTTTGTCATAGCAAGATATATGCCAAGAATAAATTTGAAACAGCGACAAACAATAGCGACCCTTCAATTTTAAGGGCATCGCTAAAAACTCGGTTGGATTTTTAGAAGATGCCTCATCAGCAAAGCTGATAACAAGCCTTAGTTTAAATCTTTATAATGTAATGACTTAAACTAAAACGTCGCAAATTAAATCTAAGGGAACCCGGGGAGCTTTAATAAAAGAAATCGCCTTATGCAGACTACGCAGTCATACCGGCGTTTATGAAATACAATCATAATATGAGGCAGGCTTGTACAGGCAGTCAGAATATGACCGGTATAGATCAGAGACACCGCAGATATGCCTCAACATAGGCTTGATTCGATGGATATTTTTATCGTGATGAGCGGGAGCGTAAAGGGTATGAAGCAGCGCGGGAGTATGAAAAAGATCGGCTATCAATATTAAAAACATAACCACACCTCATACAACCCTAGACAGAGTTTAAAGATATATAGTAATCTACGGGTCATTCTACTCGAAAGGAGACTAGTTTATGAAAAAACTACTCACATTCCTGCTTGGCGCAGTTCTTTGCGCAAGTTTATCGGTTTCCTGTGCAAAAAAAGACAGCAACCAAAATATTTTAACCGTTGCTGCAAGTCCGGAACCCCATAAAGCGCTTTTAGAGCTGGTGGCAGAGGATCTCGCAAAGGAAAATATCACGCTCAAGGTTACCGAGTTTACCGACTACGTAACACCCAACGATGCGGTTGAAACGGGCGAGCAATTTGCAAACTTCTTCCAACACGTTCCGTATATGGATACTTTTAATAAAGAACACGGCTACCATCTGGTTAGCGTCGGCGCCGTTCATATTGAACCGCTTGCGCTGTATTCAAAAAAATACAACAGCCTTTCCGACTTTAAAAGCGGTGATACGATCGCCATTCCGAATGACCCGACGAACGAAGCGCGTGCGCTTTTGTTGCTTGAGTCCGCACATATTATCGCCCTGCGCGACGGCGCCGGTTTAGCTGCTACCCCGCAAGATATTACCGAAAATCCCTACAACTTAAAGTTCAGAGAAATCGAAGCGGCAACGCTTCCGCGCGTACTTGCGGACGTTGACGGCGCCGTTATCAACGGAAACTATGCTATTCCTGCCGGTCTTTCCGCAGCAAAAGACGGACTGCTCGTTGAAGGAAAAGATTCTCCCTATGCAAACGTCGTTTCGGTTAAGCAAGGAAACGAGAACGATCCGCGCATTAAAGCATTGATGAAAGCGCTGCAAAGCGATAAAGTACGTAAGTATATTACGGAAAAGTATCCGAACGGTGAGGTTGTTCCGGCATTCTAGAAATTTCTCAACACAGCAAGCCTAGCAGCTTGTTGTGTAAGGAAGTAATTAGAGGGAACATGGCCGTCCAAAAACTGAAAGCCTATCGGCTTTTTCTGTAAGGAAATGAATTAGTATATCCGCTAAAGCGAATTGCGTAACAGTTTTTGGACGGTTTCTTTTTTTATGAGCGTTTAGATAAGTCATTACAGTAAAAAACTTATCTGAAAACTCCGCTTTTTGCTGCGGTTCAACAGCTCACAGTCAAGAGAGGTTGTTAAAATGAATGTACAACGGCAAGCACGTAGTGTGACAAAACGTATTACGGTTATCCTTACGGTATTGATGTGCGCATCGGGATTAATATATGCACAAGAAAAAGCGGACGCGCTTAAATTATACCGTACCGGCCGCAGTTTAGACAGTGCGGGAAGATCGGAGGAAGCAAAAGAATCATATACGGCGGCAGTCGGTGTCTGCCTTGCAGAGCTCCGTCAGAATCCCCGCAATATGGACTCCTACACGGTCTATACATGGGCACTGTTCCGACTCCATCGGTACCGTGAAACGGTAACCGTCTGTAACGAAGCGCTTAAAATCACAGCCGATGCACGCATCATCGAGACCTTAGGTGAAGCCTACTTTTATCTAAATGATTACAAAGAATCTCTCCGCCAAATGGAACGGTATCTTGATATGGCGCCCACCGGGGAGCGGGCAAGCGTGGCCTACTTTTATACCGGCGACATTTACCGTTTAACGAGACGTTACCAAAAAGCTGATATAGCGTACTCTGCAGCAGTATATCTGGAACCGTCCAATTCGCTATGGTGGTACCGACTCGGCCTTGCACGTGAGCAGGCAGGGTATAAGCAAAGTGCGCGGGATGCTTTCCAACGGGCACTTAATATACGGAAAGATTATAAAGAAGCCGCCGAAGGCCTTGCCCGCGTCCAGCTTTAAAAAAGCAGCACTGCTTTTTTAATAACCGAATATTCTTTACAGATAAAAACCTGCCGCTTACGGATAAATATACTCCTGCTGCGGCGGGTCAACTTTTTTTATCGTTTCTACAATAATAAGCGGGTCAAAGCTGTTTTTATACGGTTTCTTAGACAGGGTACCGGTAACTTCGATCCATTCGCCGTCGGTAAGCGCCGGAACATCGTTCCACTGCGCTAATACACCAACCGGCTGCATATCGGCGGCGCAGCATGTCATCATCATGCGGGCTAAGGCAAATTCATCTTTTTCAAACAGTTCTCCATCCTTCCACACGGATCCTGTTGCGGTGATTTTTTTACCTACCCATGCATCGGGCTTTGTATACAGCTCGGTAAGCCATGACGCAAAAGTATCGCTGTCCATAACAATGCCGGCGCCGGAATTTTGCATTTTCTGTTCCGACATGGCGGGATTGGTCGTATCGGCAGTAACAGGGGCACCTGCAATCGGCGAGGCATCCGCAATAGAAGGCTCTCCCGTAACCGACGGCTCTGCAGCACCGAAAGCAGACCCAGCGGGATCCGCAGCTCCTACGGAAGATAGAGTATTAAAAGACGAGACTGCAGATTGTCCGCCGATTGAATCCGTATATGCAAATTGAGAAAACCGTACCGGCGTTCCCGACATAATCAGCATACCGGTCAGCGCAGCCACAAAAACGGCAAGACTAAAGAAACCTGAAGCCGTGCGGCTGCCGGAAAAAACGGACAGCGAAAGCACATTCCCCTGCCGCAGTTTTAACATACCGAGCAATAAAAATACCGCCGCCGAAAACAACAGCACCGGAACTTGCCGCTCATGCACATACCGGTATACCGAACCGGAAACAACAACACCGATAAAATACAGCCCAAAGCCGAAAAGAATTACTGCCTGCATAATATCGTACAGACGTGAATTTTTTTTTATAATTTTCATTAATGCTCCATAATCATCGCTTTGCACTAGTGCCGGTAGCAATAGTGCTAACGGGCAGCTTACTTGCCTGCAGTACCCCCGCTCGTGTCTGCCGGCCGGAATGCGGAATCTAAAATCGTAATACGGTCTTTAAGGCCATCCGTCGTGCGGATGCTGTTATCGTCAAAGATAAAGAGTGCTTCCGTGCCGGGCAGCCCGGACAGCAGCGCAACCGCCTTCTCATAGCCGAGCACAAAACACGCGGTAGACAAGGCGTCCGCATCGGTTGCGGAATTGGAAAAAACGGATACCGCAGTCAAATTATTCCGTACCGGATACCCCGTTGCAGGATCGAGAATATGGTGATAGCGGACGCCGTCCTGCTCAAAATACCGTTCATAGCTGCCGGACGTAGAGATACTTAAGTTTTCAACCGGCGTAGAAATAATCGGCTGCCCCTGCTGAACGCGCGGGTCGCGGATGCCTATCTTCCATAAGTTCCCGTCCGGCCGCTTTCCCACTGCAGAAATCGTACCGCCGATATCGATCAGCGCATGGGCAATACCGGCCTCTTTCACAATACGGGTCAGCTCGTCGGCGGCAAAGCCCTTTGCAATCGCCCCCAAATCAAGCTTCATTCCTGCTTTTTTTAAAAAGACCGCCGTGCCGGTAAGCTCCAAATCCTTATAATCGGTACGGAAAAGCGCCTCCCGGATATCCCGATCTTCCGGCTTCCGCGCATTCTCAAAGCCGATATTCCAGAGTTTTACCACGCTGCCGATGACGGGATTAAATGCACCGTCCGTTTTTTCGGCAAAAAACACCGCCCGTTTAAACAGCGGATAGATATCTGCCGGTACGCCTACCGCCGATACACCGGACGCATTATTGATATCGATAAGGGTAGAACTTTCGGCATTAGCGCTTAAGTACCGCTCCAGTTCTTCAAGGCGGCGGGTACAAGCCTGCAAGACGGGTTCAACCTCAGCTTGCGGCTTTTCCGTGAACACTTGAATACTGCACACGGTTCCGAGGGCAAACACTGTGCGGCTTTCTCTCCGGACTGCGGGTTTGCAAGCGGTAAGCATTACCGCCAGTAAGAGAAACAAACAATATTTTTTCATACGCTATTTTAACGTACCGGCAAAGAGCTTGAGATACCGATCTACCTGATAGCCTGAGCGGTGAATCGCTGAAGAAAATTCCGCATCAAAGCGGCAGTATTTTTCTACCGAAGCGGTAGTTTTCTTGATGCATTCAGCCGGTGTAACGGGCCGTGCTGCGGAAAGAAAGAGCATTGCCGCCATATCATCGGAAATCAATTCAGCCGCTTCCCGATTGAACCAGTACGTGCCGTCCCATTCGTGAATACCGAGCCGGGCAATAACGTTGGGATCCTGCGTAAGCCGGTGCACGATGCCCGTCCTGCGTATCGTTTTCTTTCCGCGGGCGGTATGTACATAGTAGAGATACTTCACCGTATCGGCTTTATTTTCGATAGAATCGATTTCAAATCCGGCTGAACGGATAAGCGTTACCAGCTTTTCTTCGAGGTGTAAAAAGGCAAAGAGCCTTCCGATATTGTCTTCCATTTTATAATAGACGGCAATATCTTCGACGGCCATCAGAAATACCGAACCGAAGGATACGGCAAGCTGGGAATTCGTCCCGCACATTTTATGAATAAATACGGTTACGGCAGGAGTCATCGCAGTCAGCGGCATTTCCTGCACCAGCAAGCCGGAAGCACAGAGGAGCAGCCGGTACATACGCGCTTTATACAGCGTCAGCAGCCGTTGGACGGAGGTTTTAACCGCCGGAACTTTTTCCTCCATGAATTGCTCGGCTTGATTACTCCGGTATGTTTCATCCAAAGCGGTTAAGAAAGCGTCCGCTAAAGGTTCAGTTTTGCGGATAAACGATTGAATCTTGGCTTCCGTTTCGTGCCGGTTTTCCGTATGCTTACAGTCCTTTATCAACTGGATACAATCCTGTATCAGTTCCTTAGAAACGCATGCCTCCAATGCATCATAGAGCTTTTTAAACTTGATTTCATTGATGCCCATTGCAACATCGGCAATACCGCTGCCGTTGAGTTTTTCGTACAACTTGCGATACTGCTCGTCGGGAGTGTCGGTTACCTCATAGATATTCAAAAACACCTGCGTTTCAAAACCGTTTAAGGCGGCGAACAAACCGTGTTCCGCAATCTCGCTGTTTTTTCTGATAAACCACAGCTTTGAATGCTGCTCTTGGAAAATCACATACCGATCAGAAGTAACCGTCAGCTGTAAACCTTGAGCAAGCGTCCGCTGTACCAGCCGCTTTTCATCATCGGCTCCCTTAACGGCGTAAGCGGCGGACATATTAATCCAGCCCGCAGCCCGCTCGTACTTGTTGTTATAAAGGATGAGGGAGCGGGCATCGCCGTATACATTCGACCACGCAAAGACATTTTCGTTTACCTGTCCATCCGCCCAAAAATCATAGAGCAGGAAGTGTTCCACCTCGGAGAACAAACGGCGTAACCGCATCAGCGGAAAAATCTCCCGGCGGTGCCGCTCAACAAGGCCGGTGTTTACCTGTTCATCATAATACGCACGGCGGTACTCCATACCGTATTTTTCTTCAAAACCTTCGATTTGTCCGTGCCCAAACATCGGAAGCCCCGGCATCGCAACCAGCATGGTACAAACGCCGAAGTATTTATCGTCCCGGCCGAACTGCACCACGGCGGTTTCTTCGTCGGGATTATTCATAAAATTAACATAGCGCTTGAGTATCTGAGGATCAAACTCAAGGGTGTTCTTAATAGTAAGCCGGTATTGCGCATTATCTTCCCGCTTGAGCATATTCATAAATGCGGAATTATACACGCGGTGCATACCGAGCGTGCGGACAAAATACCCCTCCATCATCCAAAAGGCTTCCGCTAATAGAAGGGTATCGGGAGCTTCGGCCGCACAACGGTCTACTACTTCGCGCCAAAATTCTTCGGGTATCCGCTTTTGGAATTCTTCCGTAGAAAGTGCAAAGCGGGAACGGCTTGCAATGTCCCCTCCCCTTCCCGGTTCAGGATACCAAAGCCGCCGGATATGCTTCTTTGCCAGCACCATCGCCGCGTCAAAACGGATAATCGGAAAGCTTCGCGCAACATGCAAAACCTTCCGAATGACTTCCTCGCGGGCTTCGGAATTCAGAAAGTCAATTTGAGCGGTATCGTTCCACGGCAGTCCCGTTCCGTCGTTTCCGTGATAAATATACCGGACATCGCCGGTATAGTGATCTACCCGCTTAAACACAACCGCGCAGTCCGTTTTTGAATAGTAATGATTTTCAAGATAAATCCCGACGCGGGAATCATGGGAAAGATTTTCCCCGTCAAAGTTATAGCCCGGAAAGGGACTTTCGCGGGTTTGCATAAAAAGATCCGGCCGCTCCATTACCCACTTTGAATCTATTCCGGTATGGTTAGGCACCATATCGGCTGCAAGTCTTATACCCCGCGCGCCGGCACGTCTGCGTAAATCTTCAAGCGCACCCCATCCGCCGATTTCACCGGCTATCTCATAGTCCGTTAAACTGTATGCACTTGCCGCCGCCTCCGGATTTCCGCATATTTGCTTAATCCGTGCGCTTGCAGGGGAGCGTTCCCATACCCCGATAAGCCACAGCGCATTAAAACCTGCCTCCGCAAGAAAGTTCAGCTCCTCATCGGGAATTTGATCGAGACGGGTGATAGACCGCTGATATTTTTTACTTAGTTGATCCAGCCATACCAATGTGCTTTTTGCAATCATCACAACATTCGGCATCCATTCACGATCGGCGCTGAACCGTTCATATTCCTGTGTCAGATCTTCAAAATGATAAGCATCGTGCCCGCCACCTCCGCCTCCTTGCCATACGGCTTTTTCTTCTTCGGACAGAATATCCTGACTTGTTAAAAGCCTACTGATAAATTCGCTCAGCAAATCAAGCCAATGCATTTTGATGTATTCAAGCTGCCCTTTCAGACTAAACGGCGCAAACGAGACAGGAGCTTTAAGCAGCGAAATCAAGTCCATTTTTTCAGGGCCGAACACCTCATTTTGAGACGACCATTCACGAAGGCTGTCCCAAAAACAGTTATACGACGGATGAGCTGCAAGCTGTTCATCGGTAAAAAGAGGATAAAAAGGCTGGAATGCAGGATTCTCATTTGCAAGTTTACAAAGAATCAATTCTTCAAATGCACGGTATTTATTTTCGATGCCCGATACCGGATCGGCATTCCGGAGCCAGTCTTCAACGGTCATTGTCCCGCCGTACACTTCCGCAGGAGGAAATTCCGTGCAAAAAGCAAGCAGCAATTCGTCAAGGTTCGGCAGCTTTTCTTTTGCGAGTTCCGCTTGCACAAATGCATACCCGCTGCTAAAAAAATCGGCACGTACATCCTGCCGGTAAAGTCTGCACATATAATGAAAGATTTCATCGATCAATCCCATTGCATTCAGTTGACCGGCCTTTAAATACTGCTCGGCTCGAACCGGCATACCGAATACACCGGATTCTACAACCTGATTATACTGAAAAGTAAAGGCATAGATATCGTTGATATTCCGTATAACGACATTGCCGGTAGACGAAAAGAGTGTTTTTGAAAAACGGCATTTTTCTCGAATATCCCGATTGATATGAAATTCCATATTTTGAAAAAAACTATTGCAGTATACTTTTTGCATAACACATCCTCGTACCTTTTAATTATACGCTGAAAATCCGAAGATGTGAAGACAGACTAGCGTTTTTCAGATGCATAGGATATACTAATAAATAGGTTTAACTTTAACCGATTATACGGCACAATCTTATGACACACTGAGTTTGCCGTAAGGTAAACATCGCAGACTACAGGAGGTTTTATTATGGACAAGCAAAAAATAGAACGGATGCGCACCGGAAAAGGTTTTATCGCGGCTCTGGATCAGAGCGGTGGCAGTACGCCTAAGGCATTGGCGGCATACGGCATCGGCAAAGACGCTTATTCAAATGAAAAAGAAATGTTTGATATGGTGCATGCAATGCGCACGAGGATTATCACCAGTAAAGAATTCGATAAAAGGCATATCCTTGGAGCCATTCTTTTTGAACAAACGATGGATCGCGATATAGAGGGCATCCCGACGGCGGATTACCTGTGGGATAAGCGCGGTGTTCTCCCGTTCTTAAAGGTTGACAAAGGACTTGCAGACTTGGCGGAAGGCGTTCAGCTGATGAAGCCGATGCCCGATTTGGAAGCGCTGCTGCAGCGCGCTGTCCGGAAGCATATCTTCGGAACAAAGATGCGCTCGGTTATAAAAGAAGCGAACCCTGCCGGTATTAAAAAGGTCATCGACCAGCAATTTGAAATCGGACTGCAGATTGCAAAGCACGGATTAGTTCCGATTATCGAACCGGAAGTGGATATTCACAGCCCCGACAAGGCAAAGTGCGAAGATATTCTAAAAAAAGAAATTCGCGAACACATTGCAAAGTTGCCGAAAGATGTGCTGATTATGCTCAAGCTCAGTATTCCGACACAGGCAGACTTATACAAAGAATTTATCGATGACCCGCAGGTTGTACGCGTGGTTGCGCTTTCCGGCGGCTACAGCAGAGAAGAAGCGAATGCACTGTTGGCAAAAAACCACGGCATGATTGCAAGCTTCTCCCGTGCCCTCGCGGAAGACTTGCGCGCACAGCAGTCGCAGGAAGAATTCGACAAAACGCTTGCCGCTGCAATTAAGAGCATCTACGACGCTTCGATTACATAATTGACCTGCCGCATACGCAATTCATGGGGCTGTCCAAAAACTTCAGTTTTTGGACAGTTTCCTTAGATTTAGATGCGACGTTTAAAATTAAGTCATTACTGTATAAAGACTTAATTTTAAACTCGACGGGGATGTCCCGAAAGTAACCAACTTTTGGGACATCCCCATGAATTGCCCCGAAGCGAATTATTCCAGTAACCGCTGAGCACGGCGCTGCAATGCTCCCTGTTTGTCATCCTGCGCGATAGTTTCCACTAACGCGCGGGCATCTGCGGGAGCATTTGTCTTAAACATATCAAGCCCGATGCTTTTTGTTAACACATCATCGCTTTGCAAAAAAGCTTTGCAGATTTCCCCCGTTACGGTATTTTCTACTTTTGCAATTTCTTTTCCGAACTCGTATCTCAGTTTTTTTTGCTTACTATCCGTTACGGTTGCCAACACCACCGTATCCAAATCGGCAGCGAGCGCTGCAGGATTGTGTTTCAACGCTGTGCTCAAAATCGTAACCCGTAATTTTTCACTCTTTTTAGAATCGCGGAATGTTTCGGAAAGCCAAGCATTGCCCTCATCCGTATTCAGCACCGTTAATGCTTCTACCGCTGCAAAGCGGACCGCATCCGTAGGGTCATACTTTGCACGGTACAGTATGTATGGCGCCGCTTCCTGCATCTTTGTTTTTTGTGCGGTTTTTAAAGCTTCGAGCCGCACCTTATAATAGCTGTCTTTAAACCCCTGCAGGGTAAGATTACGTGTTTCGGCCGTATCGAATGCGGCGGCGCCCCGTATTGCCGCTTCCCGCAATAGCGGTTCCGGCTGCTCGAAAAACTTAACCAGCAGCGGTATAACATCGGGGTTCCCCATTTGAGCAAGTCCGGCGATAGCGCTCGAACGGACATAGATATTTTCGTTCTCGTCCTCCGCCCGCTCCAGCAAAAAATCACGGGTATTTTCGCTATGCAGTTTTTCGAGTGCAGCCATAATCGTCTGCTTTAAAATAAGCTCTTGCTTTGCATCATCGATAGTTAGACTGTCAAAATAGGACGCTAAAAAGGCCGCTTCTTCACCGCCGCCGATTTCGCCCAGCACGGAAACCGTTTCCGCCCCGTACTCTGCCGTATCTTGGGTGAGCATGTTTTGTAGCGCTTCGTTTAAGGCGGGTGTCAGTTCGGGCTTTACCGCTGTAAGGTATGAAAGCGCAGCCTTTACCAATGTACGCTGTTGGGCTTCATAATCTTCCAATATTGCAACAGCCGATTCCGTCAGTTGAGCGTCTTCATATTTTTGATACAAGCCGAAAAGGCCTTCTCGCACGGCGGGGCTTTTTGTTTCGGTAAAAAGGCGGTTAAAATCGCCTTGCAGCGTTTCAAAATCTTGCTTATCAACCTTATTTACTACCTCAAGTATTTCGGATTCCAGTCCGTACTGCAATGCTTGGCGGGCTTTTTCGATCTCATCAAGCTCTTGTTTTTCGCCTTCCATTTTTTCGGTTCCGCTCTTTTGTGCTTCTTGTCCCTGCAGCGGTTTTTCCTGCTGCGGAGTGCCCTGCGGTAAGGTTGTATCGTTATCGGCCTTTGATACAGCGGTATCCGCAGTATCGGCCGCTATATATACCGGCGCAACCGCGAGCAAAACAGCGGTCAACATCATAAAAACAAGTTTTTTCATTCAATACTCCTGCTTCCATTATCGGAATTCGGGGATTTTACTTTTGAGCCCAGCTTATATGGGACGGTATCTTATATCTTATACGGTATTTTATATCCTATATAGAAAAATAAAGAAAGGGGAAAGCAGGGCAAACAAGAGCTATCTCTGCAGGGATTTGCATGGTTTACACTCATTGCAAATAATTCTTGTGCAAAACTTTGTTTTTTAACGAGAATTTTTTTAAAAAACGTATTTTTCGATAACATCTTATTGTAAAGTATGCTATAATGACATTTATGGATTCTAAGAGGAATAGTTTCACGCCCGATTTGCGTTCTAAACGGCAAAACATGACTATCGGCGCGAGAAACCGTATCATAAGAAATATCTATGGTCTTGTAAAGACGCACCGATCATTTTTGATTATCGGTCATCAAAGCCCTGATGAGGACTGTTATGCCTCGACAGTTGCAGGAGCTTTGTTGTTGCGTAAGTTTAATAAGCATGTCAGCGTCTTTTTAGAATCCGTACCGCCGGAAAATCTTAAATTTCTCAGTTCTATCTGCAAATATAACAAGATCAATGTGTATTACGGAACGATGCCGTCGATCCGTTCCGTTGAGGTACTGTGCATTCTCGATACGCCGAAACCGGATATGATAGCGGCAAACGGCTGTATCTACGATTTTCTGAATAATCATTCCATTTCAAAAATTGAAATCGATCATCATTTCGGTTCCGACGCCGCATTTTCCGGAGACCCCGATTATTCCTTAGTGCTTCATGCTTCAAGTACATGCGAAATTTTATGCCGGATATGCTATAAATTGGCAAACCATCCGGAAATACGGCACCTTTACAGTATCGAAGAACTTTATTCGAGAAATTTAGTGCTGACACTCTTAACCGGTATGCTTGGGGATGCCAAAATGGGAAACTACATCGCTAATCCCCACGATAAAGAAATCTTCGATTATTTTTCCAAACATTTAAATCTGATGCTGCGGATAAGTACCAATTCATCGGGAAATACGAAAAAAATCGAATCGATGGAGCGGCTGCTCGATGTGATGGAAACGACCGACGCCGAAACCGAGAAAGCCTATAATGCCATTATCAACCGCGCCGTATATGCCGGACATATCGGTGCAGTCATCTTGTCGGAAGATGAGTCGAATGCGTTCCTTGAAAACATCGAATACACACAGTTTATCGGCATGATTAAGGTAGCAACCAATACCATTGCGGAAAAAGCGGGCGGAGTAGGAATTTCCGTCTATTATGATTCTCCCAATAAGTCAAATAAAATACAATGCCGAATCCGTGTAAGTGAAGCGGCACGAGGCATCGATTTACACCCGATTCTTAGTCATTTTAAGATTACGGACGGCGGCGGACATCCCGGCGCGATTGCCTTTCGGCTACCCCGCGAATTCGGAAGGTCGCTTCACTCACTGATAGCAGACATAGAAACCTTTATTAAACAAAAAATATTGCTATGAAGCAAAACTTTCAATTACTTATGGAACAAACCATCGCGGAGCTCGGCCGTTCTTTTACTGCCGAAAAGCCGCCGCGTCTTATGCTTCATTCATGCTGTGCCCCGTGCAGTTCGTCGGTAATAAGACGGCTTGCCGGGCATTTTAAACTGACGGTTTTTTATTATAACCCCAATATCGATACGCAGCTTGAATACCGCACCCGGGCGGATGAGCAGATTCGTTTAATCGAACACTATAATAACTCAAAAGAATTCCCGTACAGGATTGACTACGCGATACAGGACTACCGGCATGAACAATTTTTGGAAATAGCGGAAGGTCTTACCGATGTGCCCGAAGGCGGCGAGCGGTGCTTCCGCTGCTACCGGCTCAGGCTTGCGGCGACGGTACGCGAGGCAGCCGCCCAAGGGTTTGATTTTTTCTGTACGACACTTTCGCTCAGTCCGCTTAAAAGCGCAGCAAAAATTAACGAGATCGGCATGGAACTTGCCACAGACAACTGCCGGTGGCTGCCGAGCGACTTTAAGAAAAAAGACGGCTATCTGGAGTCTATCAGGCTTAGCAAGGAATTCGGATTGTATAGACAAGACTACTGCGGCTGCGAATTTTCCCGCACCTTTTGAAAATATACGGTGTATCTGCGTTGTCGCTTAACAAAAAAACAGTCCTCGACGTACAAAAAGTACGCCTGCGGGTGTTTTTTGTACGCTCCTAGCATCTACACCGTCTATTTCAAAAGGCTTACGGCAAATGGTATTTCAGAACGGGCAGGATGTCCGTGGTTCTATGCAGCAACAAGTTTGCCTGCAAACTTGCAGCCCAAAAATGTACACGGATGTATATTTTTGGGCGAGGATGGCGGTGGTTCCACGCAGAAGCGAGTTCGCTTGCGAACTCGTAGCCCAAAAATTGACAAGGAGGTCAATTTTTGGGCGAGGATATCCGGGGTTCAAGTGCCTGAATCTTGGGCGAAGGCTTCCCACTGTTCGGTGAGTGCTGCGGCGGTTTCTTGTAAGACTTGAATCTGCTGCTGAACGCTGCGTACTTTTTCGCCGTCGGCGTAGACAAATAAGAGTTAAAAACAGTAGACTTTAGTAATTATGGCATCGAGTAAAACATATTTAGACTTCATTTTGGAGCAGTTATCGGAATTGCAAGATATACGCTATCGCGCAATGATGGGAGAATTTATCATTTACTATCGAGATAAAATTGTGGGCGGTATCTACGATGACCGCTTACTGGTAAAAGCGGTTCCGTCGGCAATTGCGTATATGCCGAACGCTTCCTACGAATTGCCGTATCAAGGTGCAAAAGAAATGCTTTTAGTAGACGAAGTTGATGACAAAGCATTTATAACGGGCTTGTTTAATGCAATGTATGATGAATTACCGGTGCCGAAAATGAAGAAGAAAAGATAAAAAGTGTGCAGTATTTATACTATGGAGCTGCTCCACATTAAGTTTTAGACTGAAAGCGATATTAAAAATAATCAACAACCTCTCCGCACGAATAAATTAAATTTTTAACAGACAGGATACTTGATTTCTGGAAGCTCATGTATTACATTGTAGTAAGAGGTGTTAGAAATGACTACAATATCAGCAAAAATCACACAGAATGACAAAATAAGTTTTGAACGAATCTGTGATTCTATGGGAATCAATATTTCTTCGGCTATAAATTCTTTTGTAAAGGCCACGATTCGGGAAAACGGCTTGCCCTTTGCACTGAAAGCATCCGAGGATCCGTATATTTATTCGGAAGAAAATATGAAATATTTGCGTAAAAGTATACATCAGATTGAAACCGGAAAATGTCAAATTCATGAACTGAAGGAAACTGATTGATGGTAAAAATTTGGTCTGATATTGCATGGAAAGATTATTGCCAACTTTTTGATAAACATCAGCAAAAATTGATAAAAAGTACACATGATTTAATTAAAAATATTGAAAGAAATGGCATTGATAAGGGAAAAGGACAACCTGAACCATTAAAGCATGAATTATCAGGGTATTGGAGTAGAAGAATAGATGCGGCAAATCGACTTGTATATAAAGTTGAAGATAATAAATTATATATTGTTCAGTGCGGTACACATTATCATCAATAAAAAAATCGTAAGGCATCGGTAATTATAGCATCGAGTAAAACATATTTAGATTTTATTTTGGAGCAGTTCTCGGAATGATAACACTACAAGATATTTCTTTTTCATATCCGGATTCTGCGGAGATATTATTCGACGGATTCTCCGCAGCACTTGGAGGAGCATCCCATTGGACATGTATTACCGGTGCAAACGGCTGCGGAAAAACGACATTACTCAAATTAATCGCAGGGATGCTTCCGCCGCTTTCAGGGATAATTAAATGCGAATCGGCAGTATACTGTGCGCAAAACAGTACGGAACTGCCCGATACTGCGTATACATTGTTCTGGGATGCGGATAACGAAGTGCGTCGCTTTTTCTCGCTGCTTAATATTACGGCAAAACAGCTTGAACGCTGGGAAACACTTTCGGGCGGAGAAAAGAAGCGGCTGCAAATTGCCTGTGCTTTAGCGGAGCGTCCTTCGGTTCTGCTGCTTGACGAACCGACCAATCACTTGGATGCCGTTTCAAAAGAGCTCATTATAAATGCCTTAAAACTGTTTACCGGCACAGGGCTGATTGTCAGTCATGACCGCGCCTTTGCCGATTCATTGTGTACCGCTACCTTCTACTTATATCGGGAATCGGCAGCGTTCGCAGACGGAGCCGATTCAATCAGAGGTAAGCTCTATGCTGCGAATGTAAGTACAGCGCTTGAACTTTGGGACACAGAGCGAGCTTCCTGCCTTTCGGAATGGCATAAAGCGGATGCAGGGGTTTCAAAAGCAAAAGCACTTTCAGATATGTGGCAGCGCGAGGCAGAACATTCTAAGAACCGCCTGAGGAATGTATACGGCGGCAAAGATCACGATGCAGCGCAAAAAATTCGCCTTGCCATTGTTACCGGTAAAGACCGTACGCCGGGCATCGTAAAAAAATGTTTTGACAGCCGCCGTGAACAAGCCGAAAAACGCCGCGATACTCAAGCAAAACCGCTGAACCGTAAGGAAGGGTTTTCACCGGCGCAAGCAGACACGTCTGTGTTCATTCCGAAGGTACTCATACACCTGCCGCCGCAAATCATCACTGCAGGAGAAGATGGCAGTTATACCTTGCAGATTCCCGAATTGACGGTGCAAAAGCAGTCCCGCATTGCGCTGACGGGAGTCAACGGAACAGGAAAGACATTGCTTGCACATACAATATTAAACCGGATACGGGAAGCTGATCTGCAAAAGAAAAGCGATGGAGAAAGTCTTTCATTTTATCTGCCGCAGGAAATTCCGAAAGCAGAAGAACAAGCAGTGTTAGCACACTTCTTCTCGCTCGATAAAGAACTGCGAAGTGAAATTCTTTCTACGGTGTACCGCATGGGATCGAATCCCAAAGCGCTGCTTACCTTTACTGACAGCAAGCGGATCAGTCCCGGCGAACTCCGCAAGCTCATGATTGCACTTGCAATGTCAAACCCACTCAAAGTTCTTATTTTGGACGAACCGACCAATCACTTGGATATTCTTTCCGCCAGACTTCTCGAAACTGCCCTTGCAAAAATATCATGCGCACTCATTATCATCAGCCATGACAGTGTTTTCCTGCAAAATTGCAACTGCACGGAATTGTGGCGGATTATCAAAACCGGCAGTTGCGGAATGTTGGAACGGATAGATAATCCCTACCCTTGCAGCTGTAACGCAGGCTCTTGCTTGGTAAATCCGTGAATGGTTTTAAGCGCAGCAAGCGGGCCGATAACCGAAATAGCCGATAATGTTAAAAAGGCGCACAACAGCATCCACAAAACCGGCGGCGTAAGAAAGGGCATTTTAAGACCGGCGATAATTGCCTGATTAAACAAGAGGACAATTAAGCAGGACAGTACCGTTCCAATTCCCGCACCTGATGCACTGATGATAAACGCTTCGGTAGAAGCAAGCTGCGCAAGTTTTTTCTTTGTACCACCGATAATCCGCAACATTCCGAATTCTTCTTTCCGCTCATGGAATATCGAAGAAAACGACACCGCAAGTACAATGAATGACAAAAGCCAGAGCAGTGCAAGCAGCACATAAATATACACATTGAGGTTTGCGATACTCGACGAAATATTCGTCATCATCCGCTTGGAAATAAGGGGATAAATCTGCTCGCCTTCAAACTCTTTGAGTATACGCTGCGAAACGGCTCGTGCATCGGCGTTCGGCTTTAACCGCACCATAACGCTGGAAATAAGATCCTCATCCTGCGCAACCGGATGCTCCATAATCCGCTCATATTCTTTTGCAAGCCGCTTCGCATTCTCAATCGTCATAAACACGGAGTTATCAAATCCCATGCCGGTTTTCGCGAGCCTCCCGGCAATCACAAAAGGCTGATTAAAAAACTTAACCTGCGAATGCGTATCTCCGACGATGTTGCTGCCCACGACGATCTGATTATCGGTAAGCGGCAGCCGTATCTGTTTTTCAAGCCACGGCTTAATGTTAAAGTCGGAATCAAAGTCGATACCGATTACCTGCAGCGGGAACGAACAGCATCCGGCGGAAAGGGTTGCAATAAAAAGCTGCGGAGAAGCGAGGTCAACCCCTTCAATCTTTTTAAGGCGGTCTACAACCTCGGATTTAAAATAAAAACTGTTCGGTTCCCCCCGCAGCAGCGCACTTTCGATTTTTGAGTCATACCCCTGCGGCACCACAATGATGTCCGCCCCAAGCCGGTTTGACAGCGACTGCATTCCGCCGTTCAAACTCTTTACCAAAAAGCTGCCGGAAAAAAGACTGAACGCCAGCACCGCGGTAAGCACAATCAAACTCACCGTCCTAAACGGCTTGCGTTTAAGATTCAGTTTAGCAAGTTCAATAACCGTTAATTTTTTGACCGGTTCGGAAGCAGCCATCGTTATTACTCCGCCTTTGCCTCTTTAAGCGCAATACCAACCACATTCTCAAACAGTTCATACGATACGGTCGCGCCTGCAATCGCATCGACTTTATCAAGCTGCTGCGTTTCAACCAGTTTCGGACCATACTTTTCGGCATTCTTAATTGCGTTCTGCGCAATTTTGTATAAACCGGCATTCTTAATCACTCCGTCGGTTTTGCCGTAGTCCTCGCCTTTCAGCGTTCCGTCCTTCTCGTAAGATAGAAATTCACAGTCGGTAATTTTACCGTCTTTAACGGTTATCGTTACCTCGGCATTTCCGCCCCAATCGTCTTTAATACCGGAAACCGCTTTGTAAACGCCATCCTTATACCGTACCGTAGGTTGTACAGCTTGTGCCGATTGTCCGACCTGCTGCGCTGCGCCTTCATTTTTACTACACCCTGCGAAACAAAATGCCGCAAGTGCCAATGTAATTGTGAATATACGCAAAGTTGTTTTTTTCATTCTTTACTCCTATAAAAAGTCAATTAACGCATTAATTAAGCGCTTCCCACTGTTCGGTGAGTGCTGCGGCGTTCTCCTGTAAGGCTTGAATTTGCTGCTGCACGCTGCGTACTTTTTCGCCGTCGGCGTAAACTTCGGGGCTTGCAAGCTGTGTTTCCAGTTCTTTTATCTTGTCCTCGGTTTGTGAAAGCTCTGTAAAAATACGTTCTTCTTCTTTCTCGCGTTTGCGTTTTTCGGCCCGCTGCTTTTTCTGCTCATCATAAGAAAGGGCTGTACCGCCCGTATTGGATGACGCTATTCCCGATTGTAAACCGGAAGAGTCAGCCTCTGCCTTACCGGAGGAAGCACTTGTTTTTCCATCGTTTCCGCCGGCTTCGGAGCTGCCGTTCGCTTCGGCAGCAATCCGGTACAGGTAATAGTCGTAGGTACCGGGGAAATTTCTGATGCGGGTACCCGCTGCGGGGGAAGAGCCGGCTGTAAGTTCAAGGATACGGGTTGCAAGGCCTTGGATAAAAAACTTATCGTGCGAGACAAAGATAACCGTCCCTTCAAACCGCTGCAGCGCATCCAGCAGCACATCTTTGGAGTGAAGGTCGAGGTGATTGGTAGGTTCGTCGAGGATGAGGAGATTCAGCGGCTTTAACAGCAGCCGGAGCAGTGCAAGTCTGCTTTTCTCCCCGCCCGACAGCACGGAAAGCTGCTTATAGATGTCGTCTCCGCGGAACAAAAAGGCGGCGAGCATATCGTAGAGCTTAGGGATAAGATGCGTCGGCGCTTCCCGTTCCACCTGCTGTATGATGGTTTCGCTGCCGTTAATCCGTTCGGCCTCATCCTGCGAAAAATAACCGGTAATGATACCTGCCCCGTACTTAACGGTTCCGGTGTACGCCGAATCCTCGCCTGCCAGTATGCGTAAAAAGGTGGTTTTACCGGCGCCGTTCCGTCCGGCCAAGGCAATCCGTTCCTGTTTGGTTACAGTCAGTTCCGCATCTTTCAGCACGAGCCGTTCCCCGTAAGCTTTGGTGATACCTTCGGCTTGCAGCGCAATATTCCCCGAATGAGGGGCAGGCGGAAAGCTAAAGTGAATTTTCTTTAAGTGTTCGGGCAATTCGATACGCTCAAGTTTTTCCAGCCGCTTTACCCGATCCTGCACCGCAGCCGCCTTTGTCGCCTTATACCGGAACTTTCTGATAAAATCTTCGGTTTTTGCGATTTCCAGCTGCTGCTGCGCGTACGCTTTTATCAGCGAAGCGAGTTCAACCTCCCGTGTTTTTTCGTAGTTGGTATAGGTTCCGGCGTAGCGTTTCAGCGTTCCGTTAAACAATTCGTACGTTTCGTTAACGGTCGCGTCTAAAAACGAGCGATCATGGCTGACCAGCAAAAAACCGCCGGTAAATTTCTTAAGCCACAGTTCAAGCCAGCTGCGCGCTTCGATATCGAGGTAATTGGTCGGCTCGTCCAAAATGATGATGTCCGCCCCGCTCAAAAGAATCTTCGCAAGCGCGATGCGCATCTGCCATCCGCCCGAAAATTCATCGGTCAGACGGGTAAAATCTTCGGCGGTAAACCCGAGTCCGCGCAGCGTTTCATCCGCCAGCCGCTGCCTAAAGTACCAGCCCGATTGTTCAAGCTCGGTTTGCAGGGCGTGATAATCGTGCGCAAGCCGTTCCGCCTTCGCAGCATCGGCTTCTTCGCTCATCAGTTTTCCGACTGCCTCGAGCTGCTCCAACAGCTGCGCCCCGCGGGAAAAGGCGGTATCCGCTTCTTCCGCCAGCGTTTTACCCGTGTGCACAATGCCGGATTGCGGCAGGTAGGCAACACGGGTGTTCTTTTCCATCGAAATGGCTCCGGAATCGGCCTGCATCACCCCTGCGATAATCTTCATCAACGTAGACTTACCGCTGCCGTTAGCGCCCGTGAGCGCCGCCTTTGTCCCCTGCGTCAGCACAAGCGTGATATTTTGCAGGATATCGCGGTCGCCGAACGCAAGCGAGATATTTGAAAGCTGAACAAACGGCATTATTCTTCCAAACCTTCCGTCCCGAAAAAGAGGATGACGGGATTGAGGTTCCGCACAGCGGCAACACCGTCGGTGATATTTTCAGGCTGCACATATTCGAGCTTGACGCCCTGCTTGGACACCGTATAAAAGAAGTCGATCCAGTCTGCGCTGCCGTCGAATTTAAACGACAAGACTCCCATGTATTCGGTTCTAAGCTTAGCGCTGATAAAATACCGGATAGCAACGGAACCGGAGTTCCCCGCTCCTCTCGGAATAATCGCCGGAGACAACACCTGATACCCGTTCCAGATGAAACGGCCGCCGTCTAAAAATTGGAGTACGCCGTAATTGACGGAATTAAACGCCGGACCGGTTGTAACGAGGGTTTGCAGTGCAGCGTTCCGGCGCTCCGTCTCTGCCTGCGCAAGTGCCTGCGGGTCTTCAGTGAGGGTAATAAAATACTGTATTTGTACCCTCCCCTTCTCATCGGTATAATTGACGGCAATAGTATCCGAATCTCTAATTTGTAAAAGGAGCGGAGAGCCTTCAAACTGATAGGCGCCCATCCTGTTTTTTGTAATACCGGTATAAGAGAAAGCAAGCTGCTCATCTTTCAGCATAATACGCGCAACGCCGGTTCCTTCGCCGGGGAAAAAGCCGAAGTTCTCCGTCATCCGTTCAGGGTCAATCTGCTTTTTCCGGATCATATCGCGGTAATATTCCGGATACCATCGGCTTTTTAAAATACTTGCCAGAACGTCATCCGCTACCGTTTCTGCTGTCTGTGGAGAGGCGGAAGGCTCTCCCTCATCGTATGTAAAAAGATTATAAGAAAAACACCAGCCGCGGGTACCGTCGTTGGTCATCACATAAAGCCAATCGCCTTCCAACGGCTTATCGCGTGCAACAACCGGCGCTCCTTCCCCTTTCCAGAGAACCTTTACAATCTGGCTTTCGCGCAGCCGGTACACCTGTTTACCGGTATTGTCGGGCGTAGAGCGAAGCGGCAGACCGTCCAGCTTTACCGCGGCATACACCGAACGGTATTCTGCAGTCTTTTTGATATAGGCTTCCGCTTCCCGCTTTGAAGCACAAAAGGTAAGCTGCCAAAGCGGAATCTCTATTTTTTGCTTATTCAACTCGGCGATATACACCTTTGAAATATTCGAGCGGACGAGAATCGGCACCACATCCGATGCCGTTAAGTTGTATTCGGGGATCGACCAATTGACAACGCCGTAGCCGATCTTCTTAGAGCATCCGGTTATCATAAAAATACCGGAGCAAACTACCGTTAAAATGAACAAAATGAGCTTAGTATTGTAAAAATAACGCAATTTTTTCATACCTGTGGATTATACTTTAAAGCCCGTATCCGCGCAAGGATATTGCCGCAGAGTAAACGCATCAGGCAGATAAACACATATCGCAAAATAAAGAGGCTATTCGACCAGAACTGCCTGTTTATTTTGCGGGGTATTCACAATGTCTGATGCGTTTACCCAGTCTCTCCGCTCGATAGACTTTTTTTATATTTTCCGCTATTTTTACGGTATGGGGATGCTCAAACTTTACATCGATTATTTTAAAAGTAAGCTTAAAAATCTGCGGAAATCTAAAAAAGAAATTCCGATCGATTATGAAGAAATTGTTGAAGAACAATGGCAGGCCGATTTTTCCAAACCGGAAAACTGCCGGTTTGTTGCCGAAACGGGCGACGGATACAGTGCCGCTTTTACGCCGCACACTACTGCCGAACCCGGCACGGGCGGTATAACGCTTGAAGCGCAGCGGAAGCATCTCTATGCATGGACGGTAAATCCGGTCTTCCGCTATAAAGATGTCATTATCGAAGCCGATATTCGGCTGCCGGAACCTGCAAAAAAAACAAACGGTGCGGATGTTCCGCCCGATACCTCCGATAAAGCGGGAGCTTTTGCCGCAGGGCTTTTGTTCCGTTATATCAACCAGAGCACCTTTTATGCATTGCTGATATCGGATGCCGGTTGGGTGCGGCTCGATGCGGTGGTCAACAGTACCCCGATGCCCCTTTTAGGCTGGGTAAAAATTCCCCATGCCGAGCAGGAGGGCACTACGGATGATACTGCCGCAGAGCATACCTATTCAATTAAACTTATCGCTAATAATACGACAATCACCATTGTGATAAACGGGCACTGGATTGCCTGCTGCGAAGACGACACCATTCAAGCGGCAGGAAAAATTGCTTTTGCGATTCAAAACTGGGAGACCTATCCGCAAGCGGCAGCCCTGCTCTCCCGCTTTTCGTTAAACTCCATTCCGATGGCGGTAGAAACGGCATACACGGAAGCAAACGAATTTTCCGCAGTACCGCCCGATGCACGCATCAGTCTTGCCAAAACGCTCTATGCGATGGGGCGGTATGTTCCCGCCCTGCTCCAGCTGCGGGCTGCGGCACGGTTACGGGAACCGGCGGAAGCCGACAGGATATTGGCAGGCCGCATCTACTTTGCGCAGCGGATGCTCGACGAAGCGGAGCAGGAGTTCAAAGCGGTGTTGGAAGCGAATCCTTCCAATGAAGAAGCCGTTGCGGAACTCGGCGGTATTTATTACCGTGCGGAACGATATGAAGATTTACAGCACTTGCTGAATCAGGCGCCGAAATCGATGACAGCGCAATCATCATTCCTCTCCAATCTTGAAGGCCATTTATTCCACGCGCTCGGAAAACACGAAGAAGCGGCCGAAGCGTACCGGCGCGCATTTATGGTGAGTCCCGATCAGGGGCTTTTCGCATTTCACCAAGCAAACGAACTGTACGATTGCGGAAAGAAACCGGAAGCGGTGGATGCATACATACAGGCGGCACGGACTTTTTTACAGCACGAAGCTTACGACGATCTTGCAGAAGTCATCACGATATTGGAACGGATAGCCCCGGACAATCCGCAGATTCTTTCGATCGCAGGGAAATACGCTTATGCGATAGGCCGATACGACGAAGCTTTGCTGAAATTAAAAGCCGCTTGTAAAAAAGGTTCCGACGATTCCGCCGACTGGTATCTGTGCGGATTGCTCCTGAAAACAGATCAGCCGAAAGAGGCGATAAAAGCGCTTAAAAAGGCCTGTGCCCTTGAGCCCGATTACGGATTATATCAGTTCCGGTTGGCGGAAGCGCTCTTTTTAAGCAATGGAAAATATCAGCCGGTATTGGAAAAGGCACTTGCCGCCGATCCGCAAAATGCGTGGATACATAATTTACGCGCATTGGCAGCTCTGAAAGAGAACAATATCGAACAAGCCGAAGCGGCAATTGCCGAGGCGCGCCGGCTTCTGCCCGACGAGGTGCCGCTGCTGGTAAACTACCTTGAAGTGCAGCGGAGAAAGGGACAACTTGCAGCGTGCCTGCCCCTCTTCGATATTGAAAACGGCACAGCCGACCTTGCGGTGGAACGGAACCGGGCGGCTGCGTTCCATGCGCTCGCAAATGCATTCGCCGCAGACGATTCCCGCGAAGAAGCGCAGCAATGGTACTATAAAGCGTTAAAACTCGAACCGAAAAACCCCGAACTCCTCACCGATAAGGCGGAAAACGACTATGAGCTGTTTCTCCTTAACGAGGCGGATGACGGTTTGGTGAAGGCGCTCGATATTAAACCGTCGGTACGGATATATCAGCTCATTGCCGCAATATCCGTTCAAAAAGGAGACTATGCCCGCGCCGAAGTAACATTACGGGCAGGGCTTGAAGCTTTTGCCGAAAACCCCGACCTGCACTACGACCTCGTTTGCATATACCGCAACACAAAGCGGTTTGAACAGGCGCAAGCACAACTCGCGCAGCTTAAACAATACGAAACCTCAGACCGTGTCGATGCGCTCGAAAAAGCTCTCATGCAGGATACCGGTGCCGCCGTCCCGCCGGCCGCAGCCAAAAAACCGAGAGCCGCTTCCAAATCCGCCGCAAGCAAAAAAAGCACGGCAGCAACTGAACCGGCAGGAGAACAAAAGGCCGTTCAAAAACCAAAAGCAGCCGCAGCTAAAAAGCCCAAAGAAGCTGCCGACACCGCCGCAAAGAAAAAAGCCGCTCCAAAAACCGGAACGGCGGCGAAAAAAAAAGCCGGCGCAAAGAAGGCGTCCGAATCATCCGAATAAATCATTGGGCAGCTCTAAAAACTCGGTTAGATTTTTAGAAGATGCCTCATCAGCAAAGCTGATAACGAGTTTTTATTTAAGTCTTTATAATATAATGACTTAAATAAAAACATTGCAAATTACATCTAAGGAAAACCTCTAAAAACTGAGGTTTTTAGAGGTTACCTATAATCGCACAACAATGAATCTGTTAGTTAATGCGCCGTCTTTTTGCGGAACGATGACAGCGCCTTCTTCCAAAAGCCATACAATCCGCGCCCTTATCTGTGCCTCATTAGCAGAAAGCCCTTCGTTTATTACTGCGCCCCTTATCAGCGGCGACATGGAAAGCGCAATACAAGCGCTGCGGCAGCTCGGCGTTACCATTACGGAAGTATCGCATAAGCCGCTTACACTCAAAGTTACGCCGCCCGCCCGCGGTCTCCTTTCCTTTGCAGAAGGCGCTGTAAATACCGGACAGAACAGCGAATACTCTGAACAAGGCAACATACCGTTCGGACACGGCGGCAAGCAGTCCGGACAGGATGAGGAGCTTTTGCTGAACCTCGGCAATTCGGGTTCCCTACTCTACTTTTTAGGCATGATCCTTGCCGCAGCCGAGACGCCGGTATGCCTCACTGGGGATGAATCCCTCAAAAGCCGCCCTGCCGCGCCGCTGCTTTCGGTATACCGGCAAGCGGGTATTTCATATTCGGCGGCGAAGCCGGATAGCGATACGCGCAGCACGGATGTACCGCCGCTTCGTTTTTGCGGCCCGCTGCCTGCCGGAAATTATCAGCTCGGCGGACCCTTTTCCCAACCGGTAACGGGACTTCTCTTTACGGCGCCGCTTTTAAACGGGATGAGCCGCATCACCTTCAACAAGGCGGGCGAGCGTCCGTACCTCCGGATGACCTGCGATTGGCTGCGCATTGCCGGTATTACCCTCACACACGGCGGCTTCGATACCGATACCTGTTCGTTTGAAATCGCCGGAAACCAACGGTACCAACCGTTCCGTACAACAATACCGGGCGACTGGTCGTCCGCACTCTTTCCCCTTACAGCCGCCGTTATCTGCAATGCGGCGCTTACATTAACAAACCTCGATCCCGCCGACACACAGGGAGACTCGCGGGCTCTTTCGATTTTACAGGCGATGGGGGCTGATATCCGCTGCGATGCGGAGCGCCGCACGGTTTCGGTATTTCCCATATCCGGCACACTAAGGGGCGGACGCTTCGACTGTGGGGATATCCCCGACGCGGTTCCCATACTCGCCGCCGCCGCCGTGTTTTGCTCAGGGCAAACGCTTTTGACAAATGCCGGCGTATGCCGCTTTAAAGAATGCGATAGGCTTGCAGCCTCGGCGGAAGAACTGGCAAAATTCGGGGCGCATATTGTTCAAGGGGAAAACTTTCTCCGCATCGACGGCAGCGGCGGAACCGGCCTCCATCCTGCACAGGTACGGAGCCGCGGCGACCACCGAATCGCCATGATGCTTGCCGTCGCCGCCTGCGGAATCGCGGAGACCTCTTGCATCGAAGATTTCGATTGTGTAAAAATATCCTACCCGCGGTTTATCGAAGATATGAATGCGGCGGGAGCCGTGTTTAAAGTGCAAACGCATCAGGCTGTTTGTGAATACCCCGCAGAATAATATAGGAAGACATTGAGGTTAAAGATGAAACAAAAAAGAGAATTGTTTAGAACAAACATTGGAATGCTCCTTGCCTGCGTAGGGTCGGCAATGGGATTGGCAAATATTTGGATGTTCCCCGCCCGTCTCGCAGAGTTCGGAGGCATCTCCTTTCTTATTCCCTATTTGATTTTTTTATTCGGCTTTTCCGCTTTCGGCCTGATGGGAGAATATGCATTCGGGCGAAAGATGCGCAAAGGGCCTGTATTGGCATTTGAATCGGTTGTCTCGCAAAAGACGGCAAATCCCCTGCTCCGCGCTGCCGGATGGTTTCCGGTAGCAGCCCTTATCGGAATCCTGTCGTTCTATACCGTTATCATCGGCTGGATACTGCGTTACCTCGTATTAGCGATTACCAATACCTTTCCGACAATGGATACCGCTTTTTTTGAATCCTTTGCAGGAACTCCCGCCAATATTCCGTGGACGCTCGCTGCTATCATCGCAACGGCGGTTATCATCAGTCTCGGTATTCAAAAAGGCATCGAACGTTTTACCACCGTGATGATGGCCACTTTTTATATCGTTGTTACGGTGATGGTAATCCGTGCGCTCACCTTGCCGGGAGCTCTTGCCGGTGTCGCCTCAATGTTAAAACCGAAATGGGAAGCATTCGCTCATTTCCGCATCTGGATATATGCGCTGGGAATGGCTTTTTTCACATTGAGTCTCGGCGGAGCGGCAATGCTTACGTACGGAAGCTATATGCCGGAAGGCACGGACGTACCCCGCACGGCACGGCAAACGGCAGGTCTGGATTTTCTTGCCTCGGTGATGTGTGCGCTGTTTACCGTTCCCGTCGCGTTTTCGCTCGGCATCAATCCGCAAGCAGGTGCTGCGCTCCTCTTTATCGCCGTTCCTAACATTATCGCGAATATGCCCGCAGGCTACATCTTCGGCATTCTCTTTTTCCTCTGCGCACTGTTTGCAGCCCTAACATCTTCCATCGTCATGCTGGAAGTTCCCGTTGAATCGCTGATGTCCAAATTCAGGATCGGCAGAAAAAAGGCCGCGGTTATCATCTCGCTGTTAGCAGCCTGTATCGCCGTACCGCTCAACTTTGATATGAAGGTATTCGGCACCTTTACCGATACGGTCGCCATCATTATTTTCCCGCTTGCGGCGGTTACGGCAGCCTTTATTATCTTTTGGGTATACGGGGCAAAACAGACGCTCGAAGATATCAACCTCCATGCCAAGCATAGGGTTGGAAGCTGGTACGCCCCCTATATGCAGTACGTCTTTGTACCTTTGTGTTTGATTCTAGTGATTGCCGGGATCTTTCTGGGAGGGTTATAGGTCTGCAACGGATCGGGCTTCTTCAAAAAAGTACCGAGTACCTCTAAAAACTGAAGTTTTTTGACAGCCACGTCCCCTGCTGATAAAACAAAACGCCATACAAGCCGTTTAAAAACGACAGTATGGCGTTTACATGGAATCTGATATTGAAAATTTAAAAAAGATTTCCGTTATTCCTCAGGTTCAAAATCATCCGGAATATCAAGGTTTGTGTATACGTTCTGGACATCGTCATCTTCTTCCAGACGTTCTACCATCTTTAAAACTTTACGGATTGTTTCTGCCTCTAAACTCATATACGTTGCGGGCACCATCGAAACTTCTGCAGAAACGGATTCAAATCCTTTCTCCTGCAAGGCTTCAAGTACGGAAGCAAAGTCATTGGGGTCGGTTGTTACCGTAATAATACCACCCTCTGTTTGGATATCTTCCGCACCGGCTTCCAAAGCTTCTTCCATCAGCTTTTCTTCGCTTACAACTTCGGCATCGTATTCGATAACGCCCTTACGGTTAAACATATAGGAAACCGATCCCGTTGCACCAAGATTGCCGCCGTTTTTAGAAAACAAGTTGCGTACATTCGCTGCAGCCCGGTTTTTATTGTCGGTAAGCACTTCTACCAATACCGCAACTCCGCCCGGTGCATAACCTTCGTATAACAGCTCTTCGTAGCTTGCACCGCCTAATTCTCCGGTACCCTTCTTAATAGCCCGTTCAATGTTATCCTTCGGCATGTTAGCCGCGCGTGCTTTCAATATCGCAGTTCTTAACCGGGGGTTTCCGTTCGGATCACCGCCGCCCATACGTGCAGCTATAGAAATTTCTTTAATAAACTTTGTAAACATCTGGCCGCGTTTTGCGTCTGCGGCTCCTTTTGCATGTTTAATCGTCGCCCATTTACTATGTCCAGACATTATATGCTCCTTCCGTCTTAAAAGCTTCACAAAACAAAATATGCGCAAGATTTATATCACATAAACGGAATTCTGTCAATTCTGCTGTAAAACATAAACATGGCCGGCAGAAAATGCCTCGCCGCACTTAAAATCTTGAAGAAATGCATAAATACATGAAAGCAAATCTTGAAGAAACGCACGTTTTTCTCTATAAAAACTTTGAAGAAACGCACAAAATCAGGTAATAAAAAACCGGTATACATGACGCCGTTTCTTGTTGCCTAAATCGTACATTACATCTAAGGAGCGAAAATAATGTTCAATACCATACCAGTTAAACATGATACGCCGGAAGAGTACCGGCAAAAGATTGAGGCGCTGAAGACAGCGTTGGAAAAAGCCGATGCGCTTCTTGTCGGCGCGGGAGCGGGGCTTTCAACTTCGGCAGGGTTTACATATTCGGGTGAACGCTTTGAAAAGAACTTTGCGGACTTCCATGCAAAGTACGGTTTTTCGGATATGTATACGGGTGGGTTTTATCCGTATACAACGCCGGAAGAACACTGGGCGTACTGGAGCCGCAATATTATGATTAACCGCTATGCCGACGCGCCTAAACCGGTGTATGAAAATGTGTGCAAGCTGGTTGACAGGAAGAACTATTTTGTACTGACCACGAATGTCGACCACTGCTTTCAAAAAGCCGGCTTTGATAAGGCGCGGCTGTTTTATACGCAGGGGGATTACGGCTTGTTTCAATGCAGCGAGCCGTGCCATCAGGCAACCTACGATAACGAGGCACAGGTGCGGGCTATGTACGAACGGCAAAAAGATATGCGCATCCCTTCCGAGTTAATTCCCTATTGTCCCCGCTGCGGTAAACCGATGAGCATGAATCTGCGCAGCGATTCGACGTTTGTAGAAGACGCCGGATGGCATACTGCGGCGCAGCGCTATGCAGATTTTCTGACCACATATAAAGACGGCCGTATTCTCTTTTTGGAACTCGGCGTCGGTGCAAATACACCCGGCATTATCAAATACCCCTTTCAGCAGATGACGGCGAATAATCCGCAGGCAATCTATGCGTGCATCAATTACGGAGAGGCCTATTGTTTTGACGAAATACGAGAGCGTGCAATCTGTATAGACGGCGATATCGGCGAAGTGATAGCGGAATTCCTGCGAAAAATACCGCAGGTAGCACAATCGCCTAATCTATGATAAACTCTATTTCACTATACTAACTAAAAGAGTGACAGATGGAGGCTATGATGTTCAATTTTGTGTTTGATGTACCGGTAAAGATTTTGTTCGGAAAAGGCAGTGTCGAAGGTCTTTCCGATGAGATATTAAAATACGGCAATAGGGTGCTGATCTGCTACGGAGGCGGAAGCATCAAAAAAATCGGCCTTTACGATACGATAACGGCGCAGTTAAAATCAAAAGGTATTTTTTACGCGGAACTGTCCGGCATTTCTCCCAATCCGCGGATAGAAGAAGTTGAAAAAGGTATCGCATTGGTACGGGAACATAAGCTCAATTTTATTCTTCCCGTCGGCGGAGGCAGCACTATCGATTGCGCTAAGGCGATTGCTGCGGGGGCACACTATAACGGCGACCCGTGGGATATTGTGACCCGAAAGGCGTCCGCTACGGAGGTCATCCCGCTCGGTACCGTCTTAACCCTCGCAGCGACGGGTTCCGAGATGAACTGCGGAGCCGTTATCACCAACTTTAAAACGAAGGAAAAACTCGGTTTTGAAATTCCGCTCCTTATGCCTAAATTCTCCGTGATGGATCCATGCTACACGTTTTCGGTGCCTAAAGAGCATACGGCGGCCGGTACTGCGGATATTATGAGCCATACGTTTGAAAGTTATTTTTCGTTGGACGACGGCGCCTTCCTGCAAGACCGGTTCGCCGAGGCCGTGCTTAAAACCTGTATCCATTACGGCCCCATTGCGCTGAAGGAACCGGATAACTACGACGCCCGCGCCAATCTGATGTGGGCTGGTACATGGGCGATTAACGGTTTGTTGGGTAACGGGAAAATGACGATGTGGTCTGCTCACCCGATGGAACACGAGCTGAGCGCTTTTTACGACATTACGCACGGAGTAGGACTTGCAATTCTGACACCCCATTGGATGCGGCACGTGCTGAACGGCAATACCGTGCATAAACTTGCCGAGTACGGCGTCAATGTGTGGGGGCTGCCTGCAAATGCCGATGTATATGAAACCGCAAACGCCGCCATCGACAAAACCTCGGAATTTTTCGCATCGCTCGGTATTCCGATGACACTGCGTGAAGTCGGCATCGGCGAAGAACACCTTGAACAGATGGCGGAAGCGGCCGTGCTGCACCGGAGCCGCAGCGGAAAAATCCGCGGTTTCCAAACCTTAACGGCGGCCGATGTCCTTGCAATCTATAAAGCTGCACTGTAAAGCATTTTTACACTGACAGCCTCTTTCGGAACCTTCTAAAAACTGATTCGCACTCCGCTTTAGCAGATATGATACATCATTTCCGTACTGAACAAGCCGATGGCGCTGCAGTTTTTAGAGGCTCTCCGATACCTTCTATTATAAAATATCTAATCCTATAATAATATATAATTCCGCAATTACAGCAGTTTTAAAAACTCTTCTTCGGTAATAATCACGGTACCGAGTTCCTGAGCCTTTTTGTTTTTTGATGAGCCTGAATCGGGCGTATTGGTTACCAAATAAGTGAGTCCCTTTGTTACCGACGATTTTACCGTTCCGCCTTTTTGCTGAACCATAGCCTCCGCTTCTTTCCGTTTTAAACTATTCAGCTCTCCGGTAAAGCAAAAGCTTTTTCCTGCTAACGGGAGATTCTCTTGAGCGGAGGCGGGCGGCTGAATAACGATAATCCCCAAACCGGTCAGGCGAAGCATTTCATCTTTTACCTCGCGGAGACCGGCCGTAAGCGTATGAGCAAGGACGCTGCCGAACTGATATACGGCGGCAAAATCTTCTTCCGAGGCTGCAAGCAGTTTTTCAAGGGTGTCAAAACCTGCGTCAACCAATTTTTCCATCATGGTTCGGCCGATCCCTTCGATATCAAAACCGGCAACAAAGACCGGCAGCGGGATTTCCCGCTTAGCGTGCAGTGCGCGGTACACCTTCTCCGCCGACTTTTGCCCCATCCGTTCAAAAGCGGCGAGTTCCTCAACGGTAAGCGTATACAGGTCGGAAACGGAACGGATGCGCTGTGTGTCAAATAAGCGCTTGATAAGCGTTGTACCGAAATCCTGAATGTCGAGGGTATCAATCCATTTTTCTATCCGGTGGTGGATCAGCTTGGGACAAGCAGGATTGGGGCAATATAGGCGCGTCCCTTCGTCACGGAGCACGGTTCCGCAGCTCGTGCACCGGCTCGGCTGTTCGATGGGCTTAGCTGACGCAGGGTTTTCGATAAGCGCTTCTATCTTAGGGATGATCTCTCCCCGCTTGGTTACCAACACCCTGCTGCCGATCTGCAAGTTCAGCTCCGCAATCATATTCGGGTTGCAGAGATTTGCCCGTTTAACGGTTGTTCCCGCCAACTGCACCGGATCGATGAGCGCAATGGGAGTATAGGTAACGCCCGATTCGCTCCACTCGACGCTGCGAAGCGCGGTAATCGCTTCCTCCAAACTGAACTTAAAAGCGATTTGCTTTTCCGGCCGCGCCCTGCTAAGGTCGGCAATATCGATCAGGTCGTTTTTGATGACAAGGCCGTCGATGTCATAGGGAATTGTACTACGAATATCCATAATATGGGCGCGGTAGTCGATAACCTCCCGCACGCTGCCGCACCGCGTAACCGGCACTTGTAAAAAGCCCTGCGTTTTAAGCCAGTTAAGTTTTTCCGTCTCCGTGGTGAAAGGCGCCAGTTCGGTAAAGGGATGCCCGATTGTTCCCGCCGCGGCATCGTAACAGATAATTTCGAGATGCTCGCTGCCGCTACCGTCCTTCCGCTTCATCAAGCCGTTTGCCGCATTCCGGCAATTTTTTTTATCGGGATAAAAGCGGTGCAACACCTCTTTGGTCATCAGCACTTCGCCGCGCACCCCGCCTGAAAAAGGAGCGGCTCCGGTAGGAGCGGAATCGCCTTTCAGCTCAAGCACAACGCCCTGCATCTTTTTAACATTTGCAGTAATATCGTCGCCGATTTTACCGTCGCCCCGCGTTACCGCACGGATAAGCCGCCCTTTTTCGTATTGCAGCTCCATACTGGCGCCGTCAAGTTTATATTGTACAAGAAACTCGGTAAACGGCATCTTTTCAGCCCACTTTTGGAAGCTTTCGGGATCCGCCGCTTTTTCTTGGCTTCCCATCGGAATAATATGTTCCGCCTTAGGAAAGCCATCGGCACTGTCCTTAGGTACCGTCGCAAACAGCTCATTTTGAGGGTCAAGACTACGCAGTTCATCCCACAGCATATCAAAATCCGCATCCGAAATTTCCGGTTCCGCGTTATAATATAAGTTCTGATGCTTTTTTATCAGCGCTTCAAGTTCTTGTATCCGTGTATTCTTTGCCATACGAAAAAGCATACTATGTACTTAAAAAAGTTGCAATCAATCCGTGCCGCTACTGACAATCCTCAACGTATCAATACCGCCATGGACGGCGGTGGTACTATGCAGACACGAGATTTGTGTAAAGCAAATCGCGCAGGTAAGAAATGTACAGGGATGTATGTCGGAAAAAAGTGTACATGGATGTACAACTGCTCAACAGGCTATTTCAAAAGGTTTACGGAAAAAACATTCGTCTTTTTTCTTAAAGTCGTTCGGTAGTCGAAACGGGAAAAAATTTTCTCTTTACAGGACACATAAAAAATGGTACTGTTTGAGTGCCTATTCGATGGCTGCAGTGGGCTTTAATATCCTTTGTTACAGCACAAAATATCGGGATATTAGACTCTCCGCACAAATAAAATGTTGTTGAAGGTTGTAAACTGATATGAAAAAACGCATAGCTGTATATGCGGCGCTGTGTATACTATTTATGTTATTTTCTTCATGCCGCCGTAATACTAAGGTTGAATATATTGAAGACCCTTCTTGGTCGAAAGTGCAAGTAAAATCCGCATTGGTAATCGGCGTTTCCGATTTTGTTCCTATCCTTTCTTTCAGGAATGAAAAGAATGAAATAGTGGGATATGACATAGATATATTTACGGAATTATGCCGCCGGCTCGGCATTCATCCGATTTTTTATCCGATACAGTGGGCGCAAAAAGAAATTTTGCTGAACACAGGGGTCATCGATTGCATTGCAAGCGGTTTTAGTGTAACGGAAGAACGTAAACAGCACTACAGAATGTGCACGCCGTATCTGCAAAATGCAAAAATTGTTGTAACGCTTGCCGGAAGAGGTTACCAAACGTTAGCACAATTGCAAAATAGGACAATTGCAGTTGAGGCAGATACAGCGGGCGATGAGGCTTTATTAAACGTAGAAGCTCTAAAAGATCATGTTATCATAAAAGCGATGGCTACCATTGACCAACTGTATGAAGCTCTCGATTCCGGAACATGCGACGCTATTGTCGTGGATCTTATTTACTCCTTGGACACACTCGACAAAAATCCGCAATACAGTATTATAAATGAAGCTATTTCCACCGAGTATTATACGTTTGCATTCAGACAAGCGGATGCATCGCTCGTTGCTAAAATTGAATCGGTCTTAGCCGAAATGAACGAAGACGAAACCATCCCGAATTTTTCAAGAAAGTGGTTCGGCTCTAATTTATCAATCTTGAATGTTCGATTTTAATGATGCTGAGGTAAAAATGAAGATAAAAAGTTTTTTCGGCATATTGTTAATATTTTCCCTCATCTCTTGTACCGGCCGCCGGACGGAGACGGAAGGTATAAACGATTCTTCATTGGCAAGAGTTATTGTCAACAATGAACTCGTCGTCGGCGTCGATCCCTCAATTCCTCCGCTTAGCTTTTACTCCAGTGCAGGCCAAATTGTCGGATATGAAATAGATATTGCCCAAACCGTTGCCGATAAGCTCGGTGTGAAGCTAAAGCTTGTGCCGATCACCACAGCAAACAGAGTCGCGGAACTTCAAAACCGAGCTATTCAGTATATCGCAAGCGGTTTCAACAATAATGAGCAAAATGCCGAACGCTTTTTATTAAGTATACCGTATTTACGTGATGCTCTAGTGGTTGTTGTGCTTCGCAGTATAGAGGGCACCATAGCGTTCAGCCAATTTACCGATCTACGGAACAAACGCATTGGTATGGTATCTGATGAAGAAATGCGCGAACTCGTAATGAAGTCTCCCCTGTATATTAATAACGGACGGCGGCCATATTTTTATCCCCGAATGGAAAATATGCTGACTGCGCTGGATTTCGGACAGCTTGACGCTGTTGTAATGAATTTGCTGACATATTACAGTAAAACTACAATAGAAAAGAAACCATACGCGGCAATCGGAGAGCCGATTACTATTACTACCTACAGTTATGCATTTAGAAAAGAAGACAAAGAATTAGCAAAAACGATGAATACCTTTCTTACCGATATGGCGAATGACGGCACACTGCGTAGAATATCCGAAAAATGGTTCGGTGCGGATGTGTCGATTGTCGGAAAATATTAACCTTCCGAACGAATCAACATACCCCGGTGCAGAGCATCGGGGTATTAAGCTCTCCGCATGATAAAAAGATAAAACCCAATCCCCGCAGCAGGGAACACACTGAACAATAAAAAGAGTGCCGGATACCCTAAATATTCGATAATATACCCGCCGATCATGCTCCCTATTACATAGGCAATACCGTTTGCTGCGGTAAAAAAGGTCATAGCGGTTACTGTTTTGCCGTAACTATACAAAATACAAAGCAATACGCTCAGCGGATGAAATAACCCGAAACTAAGCGAATGCAGAAGCTGCCCAACTATAGCCCCGCCAATTCCGGGAATAAAGATATAGCAGAAATTCCGTACGATCACAGTGAATAAACAAAGAGGTAGAAGCCGTTCTTTACCGAAACGCCGAATAATTTTTCCGGAAATAACCAGCAGGGGAATTTCTGCCATTGCGGAAAGTGCCCATAAGCCTGCCGAAGCTTCTATTTTGACATATTCTTCAACATAGAGTGAAAAAAATCTCTGACAAGGAACCAAACCTAAAAATGCAAGAAAGATGAGCAAGAGGCATTCCCAAAACAATCTAGAGAATGCCGCAGTCTGTCCAACCGGTTTATCCTGTTTTTTTGGCTGCATTAAATCTTCCGGTAATGCTTCTGCCGCAAGCGGTTCTTGCCCATCTACCGCTTCATTTTGCTGCCCTACCGATACCTCAGTATTTTTGGTATTTGCAAGGGCAAATGCAGAACCGTATAAATCCGGAACCCATCGAAGTATCAGTACAAACAGCAGTGCTCCTATGCCTACGCTCAAAATGATGGAAGCAGGTCTTTTCCCTGAAATAAGCGGATGCAGCTGTAAAAACAAATTCATACCGACAAATCCTGCAGAACCGAGTGCCCGTATTTTCCCGTACTGATCACTATGTTGACCGAGCGCCTTTGTGGTAAAACCGTCCAGCACGGGCACCATGCCCTTAAAACCGGCAGCAAAAATACCGAGGCAAATAGCCGTGATAAAAAATGAATGAAAGCGGAGAAGAGGCAACAGCAGCAGCGCAATATCAAACCCGAATATACACATGACAAGTCCGTACCGTCCGGTTTTGTCAAGCTGCCGCGTGATAACAAAAGGCGCACATACGCCTACGATTTCAATAACGCCAAGCAGGATGCCGATCTGTGCCGTTGAAAATCCAAGCGTTCTAAGCATAATAGGCAGATAGGAATTGATTATTGCATATACAGAAAACAGCAAAAAATACGGCAGACCTCTACGCAAGATTCGCGGATTTGCTATCGATTGATTCATAGGGTTCATACTCCTCAAAACGAATAATACAAATATGCAGGGATTTTGTCAAAATTTTCCATCTTTCTATCATCGTAAATTGACAGAACAAAATTCCGCAGTATACTAAATACTATGAATATTTCAGAGATTAAAGATCAGATGTGCGATATTTGCCATAAAATGTGGCAACTTGGCTGGGTTGCGTCAAACGACGGAAACGTATCCGCCAAGTTGGATGGCGGAACTTTTCTGGTAACACCGACAGGTATCAGTAAAAGCCTTATCACTCCTGACAAACTGCTTATCATTACTAAAGACTGCAAAATTATTGAAGGAGCCGACGGCTATAAACCTTCGTCGGAAATCAAAATGCATTTACGTTGCTACCAAGACCGTGATGATGTAGGAGGCGTGGTTCATGCACATCCTCCTGCCGCAACAGCCTTTGCAGTTGCGCACTTGCCGATGGATCGCTATACCACAATCGAATCGGTTGTTACTATCGGTTCGGTACCGCTTACCCCTTACGGCACACCATCCACCGACGAGGTTCCCGAAGCAATTGCTCCGTATTTACCCGAACACGACGTTCTGCTCCTCGAAAACCACGGCGCACTTGCGGTCGGCCGCGACCTTTTGACCGCATATTACCGCATGGAAACCTTGGAACTTTCGGCAAAAATCAGTATCTATGCGCATATCCTCGGCGGCGAAAAAGAAATTTCACGCGAAAACATCGACCGCCTATGTCGTATGCGCGCCGACTATAAAGTCTCAGGCAAGCATCCCGGCTACAAACATTATCGAAAAGACGATTAACCGAACAGCGTCCCTACAAACCGACCGAATTTTTAACGAGTCCGTGCCAGTATCCGGATAAAATACGTAAAAAGTTCCGGCACATAAAAAAAGCCTTGAAACAGAAGTTTCAAGGCTTTTTGCACTGCATAACCTGCAGCAACCGGAATAACTACCAGCGGTAGTGAGCAAACGCTTTGTTCGCTTCCGCCATACGGTGAGTATCTTCCTTCTTTTTGAAGGCAGTACCGGTATTGTTGTATGCGTCGATGACCTCGGCAGCCAAGCGTTCGGACATTGCATGTCCGTTCCGGCTGCGGGCAGCACCGATTATCCAGCGCATTCCGAGCGCCTCACGGCGGGATTCACGGATTTCAATCGGCACCTGATAGGTAGCACCGCCCACGCGGCGTGATTTTACCTCAACAAGCGGTTTTACGTTTTCGAGTGCTTTGGTAAATACGGTAAGCGGGTCTTCGCCTGTCTTCGATTTAATCACATCGAAGCTGTCGTATAAGATAGCTGTCGTAACGGATTTTTTTCCGTCAAGCATCATACGGGCGATAAACTTTGAAAGTACAACGCTATTATAGCGTGCATCGGGAGTAATCGGTCTATTGATAGTCTTCTTTTTCCGTCCCATAATAAACCTCCACTATGCCTTAGGCTTCTTAGCGCCGTACTTTGAACGGCCGCGCTTACGATCGGCAACACCGAGCGTATCCTTTGTTCCGCGGATGATGTGATAACGCACACCCGGTAAATCCTTAACACGGCCGCCGCGGATTAAAACGACGGAGTGTTCCTGTAAGTTATGTCCAATACCCGGAATATAGGCTGTTACTTCGATACCGTTGCTCAAGCGCACACGGGCAACCTTCCGCAATGCGGAATTCGGTTTTTTCGGCGTAACCGTCATTACACGGGTGCATACACCGCGCTTTTGCGGGCATGACTGTAATGCAGGGCTCTTGGTTCGCGAGACGACCGCTTTTCGGCCCTGCTTTATCAATTGATTAATTGTAGGCATTTGCCCTAACTCCTTATATCTCTCCGCCAGCACTACGGATTAAATTATACCAATAGGTTTCTATTTTAATGCAGGATGTACAGTCTGTCAATCCTCGAAGTCTCCAGCAGGTTCATCAAGGGGAGCTTCACCATCATTGTATGAGGCATCAACGGATTCCGTCTCTCCATAACCGAGCTCGTCATCTTCGGCATCAAAATCTTCTCCCATCTCCGCTTCGGCGGCGGCAGCTTCTTCCAACTCACGCTTACGCCGCTCAAGAATTTCATTGACCTGCTCATCCAAGTCGCCCATATTCTTATCAAAGAGCTTAACCGATCGATACTGCGGCATACCGGTACCCGCGGGAATAAGGTGTCCGATGACAACATTTCCCTTTAAGCCGCGAAGCTCATCGACTTTACCGGCAATAGCAGCATTCGTTAAGACTTTTGTCGTCTCTTGGAACGAAGCCGCAGAAATAAACGAATCGATATTCAAAGCGGCCTTGGTAATACCTTGGAACATCGGACGCGCAATCGCAGGCTGTCCGCCTTCCGCTGTAACACGTTTATTCTCCGCATGGAAGTGATATTTATCAACCTGCTGGCCGTATATAAACCGAGTATCGCCGACAGATACAACTTCAATCTTACGGAGCATCTGGCGGACAATAACGCCGATATGCTTATCATTGATAGACACACCCTGCATACGATAAACATCGCGGATTTCATTCATCAGATAATTCTGAAGTGCATTTTCACCCAAGATTGCCAGAATATCATGCGGATCAAGGTTACCGTCGCACAGACGCTCACCGGCCTCAACCGTATCACCGTCTCGGACAAGCAGGCGTTTGGACATAGGAACCAAGTGCTTATAATCTTTGCCGTAATGATCTTTCACAATAACAATCCGCTTACCTTTCAACAAGCCTTTAAACGAAACGGTACCGGCAACCTGCGCCAATACCGCCGGAGCCTTAGGACGGCGCGCTTCAAAGAGTTCGGAAACACGCGGAAGACCGCCCGTAATATCCTGCGTTCTTGCAGCAGCCTTCGCAAGTTTTGCGATAACCGTACCGGCCTTAATCTGAGTATCTTCTTCTACCATCAGCTGAGCGCCGTCCGGCAGGTAATAGAAACCGAGTGCGTTACCGGATTCATCCGAGATAAATACACGGGGCTGTAAGGTCATATCCGATTTTAATTCGGAAATATGGCGCTCAACAACGCCGGTTTCATCGTTCACTTCTTCTTCCAGAGTTGAACCGGGAATAATATCTTCAAACCGGACAAATCCGTCCTGTTCCGCAAGAATAGGCTCGTTATAGGGATCGAAAGTCGCAATTATCGATGTAGCAGGCACATAATCGCCTTTTTTGATAACGACTGTCGAACCGTTCCTGATTTCGGTCTTTTGTTCGGGAGCGGTCAAATACAGCGTCGAACCGTTCAAATAGGCAAAAGCGTTCAAGGGGCTTTTTACAACCGTACCGTCCGCAGCGGTATACAACACATCGTCCCGCAGAATACGGACGCCGGTTTCCACCACAACAGAATCCCCTGCCGCAAGTGTGTATTCTTTAAGCACTTTTTCAAAAAGAAGGGTACCGCGGCGGGTAAACAGCAGATTGCCGTCATCAAGTTTGATGGACGTTCCCAAAATATCCTTAATAATGACCGGATATTTAAAGGTAATGTGATTCTCTTCGGTTGTGCTGCTTGCCGTACCTCCGACGTGGAATGTACGCATCGTCAACTGGGTACCCGGTTGGCCGATAGACTGAGCGGCAATGATACCGACCGCTTCGCCGATTTCTACAATCTTATTGCGGGCAAGATTACGGCCGTAGCACTTAACGCAGACGCCGTGTTTAGACTCGCAGGTTAATACCGTGCGGAGTTTAACGGTTTGTACACCCGCCTCCTCAATCTTCGCGGCGATCTCGTCGGTGATATATTCGTTTACATCGATTAAAAGTTCATGCGAAATCGGGTGCTCTACGCGCTCGAGCGTATACTTACCGACAATCCGCTCGCTTAAGGATTCGATGACTTCATCGCCCGACTTTACCGCCGAGTATTCAATACCGTTGATGGTACCGCAGTCTTCTTCGTTGACAACAACATCCTGCGCAATATCGACAAGACGTCGCGTCAGGTAACCGGCGTCTGCGGTCTTTAGAGCGGTATCGACAAGACCCTTTCGGGCGCCGTTAGTAGAAATAAAGAACTCGATAACGTTCAAACCTTCCTTGAAGTTTGAACGGATGGGTAACTCGATAATGTCGCCGCTCGGTTTAGCCATAAGACCGCGCATACCTGCAAGCTGACGAATCTGGTTGCGGCTTCCGCGCGCGCCGGAGGTGGCCATCATGTAAATGGTATTAAAGCCGTCCTGATCCTTTGCAAGCGTATCCATCATTATCGTAGTCAGCTCTTCGTTTGTCTTTGACCATACCTCAACAACCCTATTGTACCGTTCTTCTTGTGTAATATGACCGCCGCGGTACTGATTATATATGGAAAGAACCTCGTTATTTGCTTTTTCAAGCATATCCGATTTTTCCTTAGGGATAATGATATCATCCATACTCAGCGTTGCACCGAAGAAAGTTGCATAGTAATATCCGACGGATTTAAGTTTATCCAACATCTGAACGGTAACCCATGTCCCTTTTGTGCGGTACACGGTTTCTATCAGCTTGCGGATCTGTTTATCATCCAGCGCGATATTGACAAACGGAACACCTTCCGGCATTTCTTCGTTAAAGGCGAGCCTACCGGGCGTCGTTTCCACTTCTTCGCCGCGGTAGTTAATCTTGAGTAATTCCTGCCAACCGATAGAGCCGGCTTCTGCAGCCATCATAACCTCGGAAACGGACGAATACCGGCGAACATGCTGCCCATCTTTTAACGGACGCTGTTTGGTTAAATAGTATAGACCGAGAACCATGTCCTGTGAAGGATACACGATTGTCTTACCGTTTGCGGGGTCAAGCAAGTTTCTGCTCGAAAGCATCAGCGTCCAGCATTCCATCTGAGCCGCTTGCGTAAGCGGTACGTGAATAGCCATCTGGTCGCCGTCAAAGTCCGCATTGAACGGTTTACAAACCAGCGGATGCAGCTTAATGGCTTTTCCTTCGACAAGCACCGGTTCAAAAGCTTGGATACCGAGCCGGTGCAGCGTAGGCGCACGGTTCAGCATAACGGGATGCTCGCTGATAACTTCGTCAAGGACGGCAAATACCGGAGCAGCCTCCTGCTCAACCATGAGCTTTGCTTTCTTGATATTGGAAACAATTTCTTTTTGAACAAGCTTTTTCATAATGAAGGGCTTGAAAAGTTCCAATGCCATCTTGGTAGGCAAGCCGCACTGCCAGAGTTTCAGTTCGGGGCCGACAACGATAACCGAACGTCCGGAATAGTCAACGCGCTTACCGAGTAAGTTCTGGCGGAAGCGCCCCTGCTTACCTTTTAACAGATCGGATATGGATTTAAGCGGGCGGTTTGAAGACCCCTTAATGACGCGCTTCCGCTTTGAATTATCAAACAAGGCATCCACAGCTTCCTGCAGCATCCGCTTTTCGTTACGGATGATGATATCGGGCGCTTTAAGGCTCATCAAACGGGTCAAACGGCTGTTCCGGTGAATAACACGGCGATACAAATCGTTTAAATCGGAGGTTGCAAAGCGTCCGCCGTCCAGCTGTACCATCGGGCGTAAATCGGGCGGAATAACCGGAATAACATCGAGAATCATCCATTCGGGTTTATTGTTCGATGTTCTAAAATGCTCGACAATCTCGATACGCTTTAAAAGCCGCTTATCGCTTTTTGCGCCCTTTTCGATCATCTTCATTCTAAGTTGAGCGGCAAGCTCATCCAGATTTAAATTGCTCAGCAGGGTTTTAACGGCTTCCGCGCCCATATTTGCGGTAAAGGCACCGCCGTAACGTTCCTGAGCGTCGCGGTACTCGTCTTCGTTTAACAGCTGATTTTTCTTTAAATCCGTTCCGCCCGGTTCAATAACAATGTACTTTTCGTAGTACAATACCGAACGGAGTGCCGCAACCGGCAAATCAAGTAAAAGCCCCATCCGGCTCGGTACCGACCGATAGTACCAGATATGAGAAACGGGAGCGGCCAGTTCAATATGCCCCATACGCTCTCGGCGTACTTTAAAGTGAGTAACCTCAACACCGCAGCGGTCGCAGATAACTCCCTTGTAGCGGATTGACTTAAACTTACCGCAATAGCATTCCCACTCTTTTGTAGTACCGAAAATACGCTCGCAGAAAAGGCCGTCCCGCTCAGGCCGTAGGGTACGGTAGTTAATCGTTTCGGGTTTCTTTACTTCGCCGTACGACCACGCACGGATCGCTTCGGGCGAAGCTAATTTAATCATAATATTGTCGAAATCTTGTATATCTCTCATAACCCATCCTCATCTCAATTAAAACTTGGAGCTGTTTTCGGTAATCAATTCTTCATCACGCTCGGTCAGCGGAATTTGCTTTCCTTTTTCATCATAAATCATGAAGTCCAATGCCAAACCGCGCAATTCCTGTACCAATACGTTAAACGATTCGGGGATTCCGGCGGCGGTTGCAGCCTGTCCTTTTACAATGGATTCATATATTTTTGAACGTCCATGCATATCGTCCGACTTGATGGTTAAAAGCTCCTGCAGCGTATTGGCCGCACCGTAAGCTTCGAGCGCCCATACTTCCATTTCTCCCAAACGCTGACCGCCGAACTGCGCCTTACCGCCAAGCGGCTGCTGAGTTACCAATGAATACGGGCCGGTGGAGCGGGCATGCATCTTGTCGTCGACAAGGTGTGCAAGCTTCATAAAGTAGATAACCCCGACAAATACGTCGTTTTGGAAGGGCATACCCGTTCTTCCGTCACGCAGTTTTACCTTTGAGTTGGCGGGAATACCCGCTTCAACCAGTTTCTTTTCAATCTGCTCATTGGTCGGCGACTGGAATACGGGTGCTTCGTACCATTCGTCAAGGCGCAAACCCGCAAGCCCGAGTTCCGACTCCAAAATCTGACCGATATTCATACGGGAAGGAACACCGAGCGGATTCAAACAGATATCAAGCGGCGTACCGTCTTCCATATACGGCATATCCTCTTCCGGCAAAATACGCGCAACAATACCTTTGTTTCCGTGGCGGCCTGCCATCTTATCGCCCTCGCGCAACTTACGTTTTGTCGCGATGAGCACCTTGATAAACTCGTCAACACCCGGATTGAGGTCGTCACCCTGCGAACGCTTCAACCGCTGTACATCGATAACCGTACCTTCAACACCGTGCGGTACGCGCAGCGAAGAATCGCGGACATCCTTAGCCTTCTCACCGAATATCGAATTGAGCAGCTTAAATTCGGGCGTCGTTTCCGACTCGTTTTTCGGTGTAATCTTTCCGATTAATATATCGCCCGAACGGACTTGCGCACCGATACGGATAATACCTTCCGCATCGAGGTTGTCGAGGCTTTTCTCCGACTTATTGGGAATATCGCTGGTAATCCGCTCCGCACTGAGCTTGGTTTCGCGGACTTCCGTCGTAAACTCTTTAATATGAACCGACGTGAACATGTCTTCTTTTAACACGCGGCGGGAAATCAAAATAGCGTCTTCGTAGTTATACCCGTTCCACGGCACAAAGCCGACCAGAATATTGCGCCCGAGCGCAAGCTCTCCTTGATACGTTGCAGGGCCGTCGGCAATAACATCGCCGACCTCTACGTGCTGCCCGACGGCAACAACCGGCCGCTGATGATAACAGGTATCCTGATTGGTACGCTGGTATTTTAACAGCGTGTAGTCGCGGACTTTTGCTTCCGTTCCTTCCGGCGCATCGGATTCGATGGAAATCTTCTCGGAGGAGACGAATTTAACCGTGCCGCTCCGTTTTGCCTTAATTAATACACCCGAATCGTACGCACATTTTCCTTCCATACCGGTACCGACACGGGGCGGTTCGGGGAATACGAGCGGCACACCCTGCCGCTGCATGTTAGAACCCATGAGCGCACGGTTAGCGTCGTCATGTTCAAGAAAGGGAATGAGCGAAGCAGACACGGAGATAATCTGTTTGGGCGACACATCCATATACTGCACTTCTTTCGAACTGCGTGTCGTATAATCCCCCTGATGACGGCAGGCAATCTGTTCGGCTGTGATCGTACCGTCGCTCTGCACTGCGGTCGATACCTGCGCAATGTAATATTTATCTTCGTCCATCGCGGAAAGATATTCGACCTCACGGGTCGCAACGCCGTTCACAACCTTTACATACGGCGCCTCAAGGAAGCCGTAGTCGTTAACATGCGCATAGCTTGCCATCGATACGATAAGGCCGATATTCGGACCCTCCGGTGTTTCAATCGGGCACATCCGGCCGTAATGAGTATAGTGAACATCGCGGACTTCAAAGCCTGCGCGATCACGGGAAAGACCGCCGGGACCCAATGCATTCAAACGGCGCTTATGAGTAAGTTCCGCGAGCGGATTAACCTGATCCATAAACTGCGAAAGTTGACTTGCACCAAAGAATTCTTTAATGGTGGCAACGATGGGCTTTATGGAAATAAGCTCCTGCGGCTTAATCGTTTCAATTTCTTTTGACCCCATCCGCTCGCGTGCAATCCGCTCCATACGGAGAAACGCCGTTTTGAGTGTGTTGGTCATAAGCTCGCCGACAGAGCGGACGCGTCTGTTCCCCAGATGGTCTATATCATCTATCGAAGCATCCCCGATGTAAACCTGAATGAGGTACTTCATCGTATTTACAATATCATCAAGAATAAGCGTACACTCTTCAACGGGATGCTCGTAATCAAATTTTTTATTGAGTTTGTACCGCCCCACACGGCCGAGATCGTACCGGCGGGAGGAGAAAAACATCGACGTCAGATCTTTTTCGGCAGCCTCTACCGTCATCGGATCGCCGGGCTTTAACGCTGCGTAAACAACCGATAAGGCCTCTTCTTTTGTAGGCTCTTGCCCCTTTGCAGCATCGGCAAAGCGGATTTCCTCGCGTTCAAAACAGTTAATAATAACGGGGGAATCAAGGCTTCCCTCTTTTTTAAAGTCGATAACGGTAACTTCAGAAATATGATTTTGCCGAAGTTCATCAACAACGTGCGGATGAATCTTTTCACCGGCTTGATAGAGTGTCCGCTCTCCGGATTCATCGGCAACGGTTATCCGCTTGGCAAAAACACGGCCTACCAGCTTATCATATTCGGTAGCTCCCTCGGAAACCGGAAGCACTTCGGTTTTATAGAAAAAGTCGATAATCTGTTCACGGGTTTCATACCCTAATGCCCGCAAAAATAACGTTCCTAAAATACGCTTTTTCTTATCGAGTTTTGCATAAATCAAATCTTTTTTCTGATCGATTTCAAACTCAAGCCAGCTTCCGCGGTACGGAATAATACGGCTTGAATACACGCCTTTATCATGAGAAAAGATAACCCCCGGAGAGCGGTGTATCTGCGATACGACAACACGCTCGGCGCCATTGATGATAAAGGTACCGCGTTCCGTCATCAGCGGAATATCGCCCATATAGATACTCTTACGGCGGATTTCACCGGTTTGGTTAAATACCAAGTCTATCTGAGCCTTCAGCGGAATAGCATAGGTCAATCCTTTTTGCTTGCACTCGTATTCACTGAATTTAATATCATTCTCATCCAGCGTATATGATTGATATTCCAGCGTCATATCGCCGTTAGGACTTTCAATCGGAAAAGTTGTCCGAAACACATCCTCCAAACCGACTTCCTCCGAAGTATTTCCGCTTTGGTGTGTTCCGCGGCGTAAAAATTTTTCATACGATGAGAGCTGAATATCAATCAAATTAGGCAGCTCCATAAAATTTTGGATATTTTTTCCGATATACTGGCGATTAACCGTTTTCCGCACTGGCATCCCGTCATCCCCCTTCTCTTGCCCAAGCAGTTCCGCACTTCTATTAAAACATCGAATAAGCACGCCAAACTACACGGCATAGTATACAAACGTCTTAAAATCGACCTATTTTTTTACCTATTAAAACTACAAAAGCCTCCCCTATTCACGAGGAAGCTTAACACACTGTTTGAGAAAAATCATAAAGTGAAACAACAGCCGGCTGTATAACACAACCGGCTTATATCAAAAGAATTAAGCAATCGTAATCTCTGCACCGGCAGCTGTCATTGCCTCTTTAATCTTCTGAGCTTCTTCCTTAGAAACATTCTCCTTTAATACTTTCGGAGCGCCTTCTACAAGTTCTTTTGCTTCTTTAAGACCAAGACCTGCAACAACGTTTCTGACTTCTTTGATTACACCGATTTTCTTGCTGGGGTCAGTAAGACCTTTAAGCGTTACGGTAAATTCGGTCTGCTCTTCAGCAGCTGCCGCACCGCCTGCAGCACCTCCGGCTACTACTGCAACAGGAGCAGCAGCTGTTACGCCGAATACTTCTTCCATAGATTTAATCAATTCGGAAAGCTCAAGAATGGTTTTCGCTTTGATTGCCTCAATAATTTGTTCATTTGTTAATGCCGCCATATTACCTTCTCCTATAAATAAAAATTTTACAGCTTATACAAGCCGCAGTAACGGCAGACAGGAAGACAGCGCATGAAGCCTGACTGCCGTATCCAAAATTATGCTTCAGCCGATGCAGGTGCAGAGCCGGAAGCGCCCCCTTCTTTATCAACAATAGCTTGAAGAGTACGCACAAACTTTGCAGTCGTTGCATTAACCGTAGACATAAACATTGCAATAAGTTCTTTCTTGCCGGGCAATTTGGAGAATGCTTCAATTTTTGCAGCATCATAGAATTCCCCGTCAACCACTGCACCTTTTACTACCAGCGCAGGAGTTTCTTTTGCAAATTCAAACAAAGTTTTCGCCGCAGCATTTGCGTCTTCGTTCATCATCGCAACCGCGGTAGGACCGACCAAATAGTCTTTAACGTCCAAATTCACGGCATCGAATGCGATACGTGCAAAATTATTGCGCACAACTTTGTAGGTACAATTATTTTCGCGGAGTTTTGCACGCAGCTGTGTAATCTGCTCAACAGACAATCCGCGATATTCCGTAAAAATAAAAGACGAAGCAGCTTTTAACTCATTCGTAATATTTTCGATAGCAGCCGTTTTTGCAGGCTGAGGTTTATGTGCTCGCAGTGCCATTTTATTCTCCTACCTTATAATCTACCCAGACACCCGGCCCCATCGTAGAACTGACGGAAACCGATTGAATAAAATCACCCTTTGCATCGCTCGGCTTTTTCCGTCCGATTTCGTTCAAAAGGATTGTGATGTTTTCGGCAATCTTGTCCGTATCCATCGAAACCTTTCCGATTGCAAGGTGCACAACACCGGTTTTATCAGCGCGGAATTCAACACGCCCTTTTTTCAATTCATTGATAGCGGCACCGATATCGGCTGTAACCGTTCCAGTCTTGGGATTAGGCATCAGACCCTTCCGGCCAAGCACCATACCAAGCCGCCCGACATCCTTCATCATGTCCGGGGTAGCAACGGCAATATCGAAATCGAGCCAACCGCCTTTAATCTTTTCGATATAATCGGCAGCACCGGCATAGGCAGCACCTGCATCCAAAGCTTCTTTTACACGGTCTTCCTTACAGAACACCAACACGCGTTTTTCACCTCTGAACTGATGCGGCAAAACAACGGTATCACGAACGCTTTGGTTTTTATCCAGCTTCAGACTGACATGGACTTCAACAGTCTCATCAAACTTTGCAAACTTCAGCTCTTTAACCAATTCTACAGCCCTGGGAACAGAGAAAAGAGCAGCACTATCGTATTTCTTTAACGCATTGCGATAATTTTTTCCGTGTTTCATTTAGCGCTCTACCTCCACACCCATACTCCGTGCAGTTCCTGCAATAATCTTCTTTGCAGCTTCCAGATCATTCGCAGTAACATCAGGCATCTTCATCTTAGCAATTTCTTCAAGCTTTGCTTTCGACAAGGTTGCTACCTTTTGAGTTACAGAATTTGCAGAACCTTTTTGGATATTACATGCCTTCCGAATAAGAACTGCCGCAGGCGGAGTCTTTAAGATAAAAGTAAAGCTTTTATCCGAATAGACGGTAATAACAACCGGAACAACCAAGCCCGGCTCCATCGATTTTGTGCGGTCATTAAACTGCTGCACAAACTGAGGAGCACTCACTCCGTGAGGCCCAAGAGCAGGACCAACAGGCGGAGCAGGCGTTGCCTTTCCGGCAGGACACTGCAATTTAATAACCGCAGTAACCTTCTTCTTTGCCATAATTATCTCCTTCTGGTATTAACGGGAAAACATTCCCTCCCATAAAATGAAAATCAAAAAGTAAGATGCTAAAACATCCCTAAAACTAAAATTTAAGAGCCATTCCTTAAATTAATTCAACCTGAAGCATATCAACTTCGACAGGAGTGGTTCTGCCAAATATGGCAACCATAACCCGAAGCTTATTACGCTCGGCCATAACTTCTTCCACAGTTCCTGTAAAGGTATCGAAAGGACCTTCTATAATTTTAACCTGCTGGCCGGGTTCAAACATCTGAGCTGCCCGAGTTTTTTCGCCTTTAATCTCTCCGGATTTCTGCAAAACACTCTTCGCCTCATCAGCAGAGATCGACTGAGGGCGCGCATCCCCTACAACACCCAAAAAGCCTGTAACACCATGTATCCTTCTAATCGGAGTACAAACGCTCTTCCAGTTTACAGCAGGCAAATCCATTTCGATAAGAATATAGCCGGGCAAAAACTTTCGCCGGACAACCCGTTTCTTACCGTCCTTAACCTCGGTTAATTCTTCTTCGGGAATTTTAATTTCAGAGATAACACCGGCGGGAATCTCGCCGTTTTCTATCAACAGACGTATTGCGCGTTCTATTCTCTTTTCATATCCTGAAAAGATGTGCAGAATATACCATTCCTTAGCCATAACCGTTCCTTAAAAGAACCAGCCAAGGCAAGCAACAAAGAAAGTATCAACAACACCAAGAAAAACAGCAACAAGAATGGTAGAAACAATAACAACCTTCACAGCAGAAACAACATCATCACGCGTAGGCCAAACCACCTTACGCAGCTCAGCAACACATTCTTTTCCAAAAGTAATTATTTTTGACATATCTACCCCTTATTTATGAAACAGGCCAGGAAGGACTCGAACCCTCAACATTCGGTTTTGGAGACCGACGCTCTACCATTAGAGCTACTGACCTCTATTCAAAAGTCGCGGGCCATCGCAATCGGTCGGACTTCAAATATTTATTTAACTTTTGTTTCTTTATGTACGGTATGTTTACGATCAAACGGACAATATTTACTTAGTTCAAGCTTACCCTGAACATTCTTCCGGTTCTTTGCGGTTGTATAATTCTTCCGTTTACATTCAGTACATTGTAATGCGATAAGCTCAACAGATGTTTTCTTAGCCATCACAAACCTCCTATAAAAAACAAAAAAGCTTCCGAGCGGAATCGAACCGCTGACCCCAACCTTACCATGGTTGTGCTCTGCCGACTGAGCTACAGAAGCAGAATGACAGTTGAGAATACCAGAAGAATGAAAAAGTGTCAAGCAAAAATCAAAGCAAACGCATCAGATTTCCTGTAATCTACTCTTTTCTTACAACAGTTACAAGGGACTTATGGCTGCCGTAATACCCCCGATTGCGGAAGGTTGCAGTTTATCAAAAAATCTAATATACTTTCGCCGTATACTGAAGCGTGAAACTAAACGGCGATTAAGCGCCGCATTGCAACGGTATATAATTTGGAGGCACAGGTATGGCAACAGTTAAAGCGATGGATCTTTTTGAAGCGTATGCAAAACAGAAACTACCGATGGATCAAGGATATATTGTTTCGTCTTTCTTTAAAGAGGATTCCGCGTACAGTATTTACGAGATCGTTTCTTATGCAACCTTAAAGGATATTTACCTAACCGGCAACGGTTTAACCTTTCAAACAAACGGGAAAAAACTTTTTCTGTTCGTTGAACCCGAAAACTATTCCCATAAGTCTGTGGAGCCGTATTGCCGCGAACGCGACTTTCAGGTACCGCTACGGTTTAAAGATTCAAATATCATCACTGCAAAAAATCAATCAAAGATTATTTTCAGCAAGGAACCTCAAGAAGCGCTGTCGGCATTTACTGTCGTAAAACCTACCGGAATAAACTTCGCTTTTCTGTTTTACCCGCTACCGGATGTATTCAAATCCATAGAAATGTTCTTTGAACAAACCCTAAATAAAGAAGCCGGAGTTCCGCTCCGTGACGCGCAAAATGCTGCAAAAGAATTCGCACTTTTAGGTTCAAAAGTTCTGACGTGGCCGAATCTGGAAGAACAAAACGCCGATAAATAATAGGGCACCTGCAAAAAACTCGGTTAGTTTTTAGAGGCTCTCAATAGCCCAAGCCGTCCTGATCTGCTCATTCTGGTAGGTCAGGCCGGTTTAAGAGCCATCCTATTACTATTAAACTACATTACTACTAAGCCGACGGATATTTATCCGCACTGCATACAGCAAAAAGCGCGGTACTTATTTTTCGCCAAGGAGCTGTTTCAGTTCCTGTATTTCTGCAACCAATTTTGAACGCTGAATATTCTGATACTGCTTGGGTAACATCTCTTTGCTGGTACACTCAAGCACTGCAACTAAATTCTGTAATTCAATATCATAGGGATAGGACGGCGGGATAAAATCATCGATTGTTTGTTCGATGTCTTCCGCCGTCAACATCATGCGGTTATCGGCACTTGCGTTCATTTTTGCCCTAACCAAAATTGCCTCGATGTCCGCCCCCGATACGGAGAATTTCAGTTTTTTATTGATAATATTCGAAAAAGAAATATCCTTTGTTTTAATCTTCAGTTTCCGTTGCAGGGTTTCAAAAATTTCTATTTTTTCCGCCAGCGTGTCGGGATAAAAAAGAGCTAAGTGTTCTTCCGCTCTCCCCTGCCGTTTTAAGTCTATCGGCAATAGGTCAGGACGGCTGGTAATCAAAAACCAGATGATTCTTCCCCGATAGTCGGTATTACCCATAAAGTTTGCAATTTGTGCAAACACGCGGGAGGAACCGGCGCCATCCTGCATTTTACGGTTCCCTAAAACGGCATCGGCTTCGTCGATCATCACCGCAACGGGAGACATTGCCCGTAAAATATTGAGCACTTTTTCCAAATTCGATTCGGTTGTGCCCTGCCATTGCGTATGAAAATTTTTAAGCCGCACCATCGGAATACCGATCTCCCCGGCAAATGCCGAAACGAGGAACGATTTGCCCGTACCGATCGGCCCGGAAATTAAATAGCCCATCGGAAGCACATCCGTTCTTCCCTGCTTGAGAGCCTTTGCCATGGACTTAAAACGCTTTTTTACAAATTCATGCCCTGCAATAAACGAAAGGTCGTGTTCCGTTTCCAAAAATTCCAACAAACCACCCGCTTCGTTTTCGATAATCTCTTGCTTTTTCTTGCGAAGATATTCAAATGTAATCGGTACGTCCTCGTTGTACGATTCCTTTGCCAGCTGATTAAGGTTTAACAAATTTAATCCCGATGTCAGCTTCCCTACCCGTTCCGCATTAAGAAGACGTTCCAATAACAGCTCTCCCTTATCTTGCAGATATGTTAAAAAATGAATGCGGATTGCTTCCGATGGGAGAGGGATGGCAACTTTGACCGTCGAAGGAGAGGCTACGAGCCGAGAGTTAACGTCGGCAAGGTTTTCGGTCAACATGACAATCGAAATATCTTCATTGGTAAATTGAGGATCGTGAGACCAGCGGTTTAAGGTAACCAAACAGTAGCGGTCAACCGCATCGAGGTTCCCGATCTCCTCCGCAGGGATAACCGTTTCCGCATAATCGATAATAAGTACCATTCTGCGGCCGCTGCCCATATTAAGCGTAAAATATCGTTCAAGGTAAGCAAAGGCTTTGACGGGATCGCGGGAATAAAAATCTTCGACGGGAACTTCGGGGTATCGGCTGTGCATCGTTGCAATATAGGTTTGTTCCATTTCCTGCATACAAAAGGATACGCCGCTCGACTTATCGTAAAATACGATAATGTCCTTATTGCCGAAAATGACTTCGGAAATATAGTCCCATATCTTTACAAAAACAAAATGAGCGCTTCCCCGGCGATTATGCGGTAAAAAATCGCGGATATTGCCATGTACAAAATAAAGATTAACCGTTTCGGTACAGTATTTGGTAGCAAGCTCCTGCGCCCACGGCGGTAAATCGTGGATAAGCTCGCTATTGTATTTAATCAGTTTTTTTCCTGAAGACATTCCCCGTCCCTCTCTTTACTACTACCATATACAAAAATAGGTAAAGATACAATAGAAACAAGAGGGGAGCGGATGTCCTTTGGGTAACTGATACCGATAGATAAAATATCGTTATATTCTTACTGCGTATCGGTTTCTAAATGAGCTTTATCACCTTAAACTGAAATAACAAGGAGCCGAAAAAGAGGCCAAGCGCAATGCGGGCCAAGAGGATAATCACAATCGTCAGTATCAGTCGCGTGCGGTACTGCAGCGGTTTCTTTTGGAAAAAACCGGTAACCTTTGCAATAACGGGACTTAAAAATCTATCTAAATTATACCAAAACGGAGAACTGCTTGACGAACCGAAAAGATCGTACCCCAGCCGGATAATCAAAAAGATGATCAGCAAATTCAACATAAAGCCGATAAACGACCATACCAGTTCTATGATACTGACACAGAGCCCCCAAAGCGAAATGGTACCGGTCGTCAGAAGGGATGTGATAAGCTGCGCCGCAATGGACAAGATACCAAGCGACAAAACAGGAGAAAAATCAACCATACCAATGCGGGTAAATCTGAACCGTCTGAACCAATTCAAATAAGGATCACAAATGGATGACAACATCCGACCGAATGATGAATATGCCGCAGAGGGAACCCACGACAGCAAAATCTTAATAAAGCATAAAAAGAGATAGACATTGATAAGCTGCCTAACAGTTAATAATAACGAACGCACCATAGCAGGCTCCTCATATTAATCGGCAAATTTTACCGATCGCATTTCCGTATAACATACTGATTAAAATTCAAACCGTAAAGACCCTATCTATCTGCTGCAATTAAAAAACGCAGTGCTTGAACCGCAACACTGATGGCGGTACCGGTATCGTGAGCGACAGGATTATCCAAGCCTGCTTTGCCGCGTTCCTGATTAGCTGCAACTAAAAAGACTGAACCGCACCGCACTTTTAAGTATGATGCAACAATAAACAATGCCGCCGATTCCATTTCCGATGCTTTGCAGCCCAGACGCAGCCATGCCTGCCACTTATGCTCCAATTCGTAGTTCACCGGCTTTGTGCTCGGCTCTCGTTGACCGTAAAAAGAATCCTTACACTGCACAATCCCGGTATGATACGTTAGGCCGCGGGTTTTAGCTGCCGTAACAAGCGCATTAACAATATCCAAATGCGCCACTGCAGGAAATTCAATCGGCGCGTATTCTTTGCTTGTACCTTCGGCACGGACGGCGCCGGTTGCAATCACAATATCCCCGCCCTTCACGTTTAAATCCATTCCGCCGCACGTTCCGACGCGGATAAACGTATCGGCGCCGCACCGTGCCAGCTCTTCCATTGCAATAGAAGCAGAGGGTCCTCCGATACCGGTTGAGGTAACACTGACTTTCACACCGTCTAAAAAACCGGTATACGTAATATATTCGCGCTTGTCGGCAATAAAACGGGCATCATCAAAATATTCGGCAATCTTTTTGCATCGTTTGGGATCACCGGGCATAAGAACATACCGCCCGACATCCCCCGGCCGCAACCCTACATGCGGTTGCATGTCTAAATTTTCAGCGCAGCAGATGCCCCGCCTTTCCAGCGCTTTTGCAAATAGGCGGTGCAGATGCTAGGAGCCTAGCCGAAATAAAGCGGAGGCGTACTTGTTGTACGTCGAGCATTTATTTCGGCGTAGCGACAACGCAGATGCCCCGCATATTTGCAAAAGCTATTCTTTCCAGACTTGGAGAACCCCAGATTGCTTCCCCAGCTGCTCGATAAATTCATCGGAAGAGGAAACTTTCAGCTGGGAAGAGCCCTTCACCTGATAGACGGTATCGTTATCGGTAATATGGATAAAAATATCGCAAGTGCCTTGTGCGCCGAAGAGGAAATCCTTGAGCGGCTGGAACTGTAAATCGGTTTCGATGAGCGGATCAAGCTCAAGGTGCACCTCTTTAATCGAACGCTCTTTCAGCTCGTCGATGCTGACCATCGATTCAACGAGAAACGACGGCGTATCGCGCGAGCAGTCCACTTTCCCGATAAGGCCGCACACGGTTTCAGGCAGCGCATTGGCGCGGTTTTCTTCCCACGCCTTGGAAAAGAAGGTTAAATCGATGGTGCCGGTGCGGTCTTCAAAGGTGCCGAAGCCCATCCATTTACCGTTTTTAGTCTGATAGGGGCGGATACCGGTAATCATCCCGACGATGGTATACAGCTTTTCCTTCTGCGCACGCCGGAAATTAATCAGCTCCAAGGTAGCGCTGCGGTCAATCGCCTTTTTGTACTCATCGAGGGGATGGCCGGAAATATAAAAGCCCATCAGCTCTTTTTCGATACGGAGCTTTTCCTTTTGCGGCAAATCGTTGACCGGCCTAAAGGTAAAATCGGAAAACTCTTTAATGCCGGTGTCTTCAAACAAACTGGTTTGCCCGACCGCAGATCCCGCTTTTTTCTGCGCGCTGAACGCCATTGCCGCTTCAAGATTATCCAGCAACTCGGAACGGTTTTGCCCCAGCTTATCGAAGCATCCCGTTTTGATGAGCACTTCCAAGTTCTTTTTATTCACGGTGTGTAAATCCAGCCGGTCGAGAAAATCGATAAACGACTTGTAGGGGCCGTGCGCGGTGCGTTCAGTGACAATATCGCGGGCAGCCTGCTCCCCTACCCCCTTAATACCGAGCAGTCCGAATACGATATCGCCCTCATAGACCGAAAAATATTCTTCCGAGGTATTGATGTCGGGCGCATGGAGCGCAAGCCCCATCTTATTAGCTTCGCTGATATACTCCGGCAGTTTGTCCGTCGAGGTAATCTCGTTGGTGAGGTTGGCCGCCATAAATTCCGCAGGAAAATTTGCTTTGAGGTATGCGGTTTGATAGGCCAACACCGAATAGGCGGCGGCATGGCTCTTGTTAAACCCGTAACCGGCAAAGGGAATGAGGATTTCAAAAATACGGTCGGCGTCTTTTTCCTTAAAATTATTTTTTACCGCGCCTTCGATAAACCGCGTTTTTTCCTTTTCCATTACCTCTTTTTTCTTTTTTCCCATTGCGCGCCGCAGCAAATCCGCCTGTCCGAGACTGTAGCCGCCGATACGCTGCGCTACCTGCATAACCTGTTCCTGATAGACGATAACGCCGTAGGTTTCCGACAATATGTCTTCGAGGCAAGGGTCGGGATATTGAATTTTCGATGCATCGAATTTCGATTCAATAAATTGATCGATATAGGCCATCGGCCCGGGACGGTAGAGAGCGTTTAACGCGATGAGGTCTTCTATTTTATCGGGCTTTGCACGTTTCAAGATGTTCTGCATACCCTGACTTTCAAACTGAAAGACCGCGGCGGACTTTCCTTCGCCGAGCATTTTAAACGTCGCCGCATCCTGTTCATCGATCTGCGCAATGGAGAAGTTCGCGTACTCCCCTCCCCGCTTTTTGATAAGGTCTTCCGTGTGCTTAATCAGCGTCAGCGTCTTGAGCCCGAGGAAGTCCATCTTTACCAAACCGCAATCTTCTATTAGATCCATCGTAAACTGAGAGGCGGTCTTGCCTGTCTTGGAATCCTTGTACAACGGCACATAATCGGTCAGCTTCGTTTTACCGATAACGATACCCGCCGCATGGAGACTCGTGTTCCGATTGAGGTCTTCAAGCTTTTCCGCAATGGAAAAAAGCTCCGTGTACCGCGGGTCGGAGCGCATTTCGGCGAGTTCGGGGACATCCGCAAAGGCTTTTTCAAACGTGAGCTTGGGATCGGAGGGCATCATTTTGGTGATGGCATTTACCTCGCCGAGCGGAATTTCCAACACCCGCCCGACATCCTTGATTGCGGCTTTCGGCTTCAATGTTCCGAACGTGATAATCTGCCCGACACTTTCATCACCGTATTTTCTGCGGACATAGTCGATAACCTCCTGCCGCCGTTCGAAGCAGAAGTCAACGTCAAAGTCCGGCATGGAAATACGTTCGGGATTAAGAAAGCGCTCAAACAGCAGCTTGTATTTGAGCGGGTCGATGTCGGTAATCCGCATCGCGTAGGCAACAATGGAACCCGCCCCGGAACCGCGCCCCGGCCCGACCGGAATGCCGTGCTCCTTTGCCCAGTTGATAAAGTCCCACACGATGAGGAAGTATCCGACAAAGTCCATCTTCATAATAATGCCGAGCTCGTATTCGGCGCGTTTGGTCATCTCTTCGGTAACGGGATTGTAGCGTTTTTTTAACCCCTCCTGCACAAGATGGGTAATGTATTCTTCTTTTGTCGCAAAATCTTCCGGTATTTGATACACGGGAAGGAGCGGTCCCGGCTGCGGAATTTCAAAATTGCAGCGCTCTGCAATACGGCAGGTATTGGACAGCATTTCGGGATAACCGGGGAAGAGCTTTTCCATCTCCTCCGACGATTTAAGATAGAATTGATCGGTTTCAAACTTCATGCGGTTGGTGTCGGAGCGGTTCTTTTTTGTGCCGATACAGAGGAGGATATCCTGCGCAACCGCATCCTTTTGCTCCGCATAGTGAGCATCGTTCGTTACCACCATCGGCACGCCGAGCTTACGCGCCATCTCGATAAGCATCGGCGCAACCTTCTCCTCGTCGGCTATACCGTGCTTTTGCAGCTCGATAAAGTAATTGTTGATGCCGAATATGCTGCGGTAACGCCTGACATGCGCTTCCGCCTCAGCTTGTTTTCCTTGCAAAAGCAGCGACGGCAATTCCCCTGCAAGGCAGGCGGAAAGGCAGATAAGCCCCTCCGAATACTGCGTAAGCAGCTCTTCATCGATGCGGGGTTTGTAATACATCCCCTCGGTGTAGCCTTTAGAGCACAGCACCATCAAATTCCGGTAGCCTGTTTCAGTTTCGGCAAGCAGGATCAGGTGAAAGTATTTACGGACGCCGGTATTGGTGTTCTCCGGCTTTCCGAAGCGGCTGCCGTTTGCAACATATACTTCGCAGCCGATAACCGGTTTTATCCCCTGCGCCTTGCATTCGCGGGAAAAGCGCAATGCTGCAAACATATTGCCGTGGTCGGTCAGCGCAAGGGCGGTTTGTCCGAGGTTTTTAGCGGTCAATATCAGTTTTTTTATGGAAGAAGCGCCGTCCAACAGCGAATAGTCGGAGTGCACGTGTAAATGAACAAAATCTTGAGGCATACCCAAAACTATAGCAAAAAAGGCGGTATATGATAAGGGGCGGAAAAAGGGCGGAAGCTCCCGGCATGGAAGCCGATGTGATTATCTAAAACGACAAAAAGCTCCGCATTGACATATCGGATACCTTAAAGTATTGTAAACGCAATATATTTGGGTATCTCAAAAAAAAACGAAATTCTTCAAAGAAAGGTAGTGATGAAAATTTTAGTTACAGGGTTTGATCCCTTCGGCGGAGAAAAAATCAATCCCGCTTTAGAAGCAATTAAACGATTGCCCAATGAAATTTTAGGCGCGCAGATTATCAAGCTTGAAATTCCTACCGTCGTAGGTAAATCTTTGGCAAAAATAAAAGAAACGGTCGAAATAGAAAATCCCGATGTTGTTCTCAGCATCGGGCAGGCAGGAGGCAGAGCCGATATTACCGTAGAAAGAATCGGTATCAATATCGACGACTGCCGCATTCCCGATAATGAAGGGAACCAACCGATCGACGAACCGGTAGTAAACGGCGGCCCCGCCGCATATTTTGTTACCATTCCGATAAAGGCCATCGTTGAAAAAATAAAAGCGCATAAAATTCCCGCTTCAATTTCCAACACGGCAGGAACCTTCGTTTGCAATCATGTCTGTTACGGCGTTGCACATCTTGCAGCAAGGAGAACAGCGGCGGGAAAACCGATGAAAAGCGGTTTTATCCATATTCCGCTCCTGCCCGAACAGGTAATAGGGAAACCGGTGCTTACACCTTCAATGAGCTTGGAAACAATTGTCAGCGGAATTACATACGCGCTTAAAGCCATTGCCGAACATAGTTCCGACATAAAAGTTTCGGGCGGAAAAATCTGCTAGAGGAACGCCTGTTATGAGTATTATCCGGCTGCTGCTTACGGCATTCTTACCGGCGGCGGCGGCGGCTTGTATCGCAGTCAAAAAACACGTTCCCGTTTATGCACTTGCAACCGTATTCTGTGCGGCGGCGGTTTCGCTGCTCCCGGTTATTGTACTCCAGCATCTTGTGCATTCTTTCTTAGATGCCGGTATTTCGGGACAACCGGAAGCAGTGCAACTTCTCTTTAACAGCTTTATTACGGCAGGCTTAATAGAGGAAGCCGTTAAAGCAGCATTCTTTTGCTTAACAGCCGCCGTACTGTTGAAAAAAAAGCTCCCGGCCGGACAGAGTATCATACTTGCAGTGTTCTTCGGCCTTGCCTTTAGCGGTTTTGAAAATATTTCGTATAGTTTGCGGTATTCCGGCGTACAGTTTCTTCGGCTTTTAACCGCTTCCACATTGCACGGAATACTCGGCTGTTTTTATGTATCGATACTGTCTGCCGAAACAAAGCGGAAAGCTGCGCTTATCTTTGTGTCCGCTGTTTTCCTCCACGGTCTCTATAATTTTTTTATTTTTCTACTTACATAACCCTGTACTAAAACAAGTTTTTTTAGTATGTTAGGACGTCAGCGGTTTTATACTAACCGTATTTTTATCTATAGCAAGGGCGGATAAATGAATACTTTTTATAACGCGGAAGAAACATCAAAAGAAAAAACAAGCGATAACGCAAATGATCAGCTGATGCAGAAGTTCTTGAATACCCGTCAAATTATCTTGTCGGGTGAAGTGAATAAAGAACTGGCGGAAAAGGTTATCCGTCAGCTTTTAATTCTCGAAGCGGATTCCGCTTCAAAACCGATTTATGTGTATATCGACTCTCCGGGCGGTGATGTCGACGCCGGCTTTGCGATTTTTGATATGATCCGGTTTATTAAACCGCCGGTTTATACTGTCGGAATGGGGTTGGTAGCCAGCGCAGGGGCGCTCATCCTTTTAGCGGCGCCGAAGAACCGCCGGCTTGGACTGCCGAACAGTCATTATCTTATTCACCAACCGTTATCCGGCATCAAAGGTGTAGCAACGGATATAGAAATCCATGCAAAAGAAATCGAAAAAATCCGCGCAAAAATTAATGCGCTTATCGCCGAAGAAACCGGTAAGGACGTAGCGGACGTTGCTAAAGATACCGATCGCGACTATTGGCTTTCGGCAGACGAAGCGGTGAATTACGGGCTTATCTTACAAGTCATTAAAACCCGCAGTGACCTTCCCAAAAAATAATATCACTGTAACGAGCAGCTCTAAAAATTCAACCGAATTTTAAAAGCTGCTCTAATCAACATACCCCTGTTCAGTTCCACAGAAGCGGCCGTTTATTATCGGACAGCCGCTTATCAAGATATTCCTTATTTAAGTGCAGCTCTTTTACCAATACACGCATTTGGTCGGCAGAAAGCAGATTCTGTTCGGCAAAGAGGAAAATGAGAGCCCGTTCCGCAATACAGGGAACACGGAGCGCATTCATCCGTTCGGGCGAAGGATTGGCGCAATCGAGATATTCGGTTTTAAACGTATTGAACAATTCGGAGCGCTCCATGTCATTTTGAATAGCAGCGAGCTCATCCACGAGCGGCTGCATATTTCCCCTGCTCGCTTCTATTCCCAGCGGCTTGAGCGTAAAGAACGTGTATTGTTTTCCGGGCAAAAAATGATGCTGGTCGCAGCGGGTACAGTAATTCGGCTCGAAAGGATCGTCTTTTTTACGGTCGCCGCCGATGATAATCAACGGATCAAAATAGAGTGCGGGGCATTCGACACCGTTCACGCTATAGTAACGATAGGTATTGTAGCCGTTTTGCAAACAGTCGGGGTGTTCGCAATAGGCGGAAAACGGATATATTTCCGTCGCCGTTTCTACCAGCAGCCGCGCCGTCGCATTGAAAATTTCGCCGCGGAAGTTTAACAGCAAGGTCGGCATTACAAACACAAGCCCGCGCCGGTCGCTTTCTTTTTTAATTACGTATGCAAGCCGCTCGTCATAAAAGGCGGCCTCGTCGATAATCCATGTACCGATATGCGGGTTTTCCTGCAGCAGCTTTTCGAGCGCAAAGGAATTCCCGACCGTTGCGATATTTTCTCCGCATCGCTGATAGCCGCCGCGGTAGGCAAGCGCGTCATCGGGATAGTCGGGGAACCGCTCCTTATCAAGACTATAGCGCGCAAAGAAAGTATACCGTCTATCCGCCGAACCGATTCCGCTTGCAGGATCAAACAAATCTTTTTGTGAATTTGCTCCGCTGGTCAGTTTTTGCACGGCGCCGCTTTTGGTGCGGGCAACTTGCGCATCCCGCCATACGTGTCCCGCATATTCTGTTTTTCCCGAACCCATCGGCCCTACTACGAGGATACGGCGCGAATCGGCGGTAAAATCAAAATGAGCCTTAGGCTCATGCATTAATAAAGAAGGAAACCCAAGGTTTTTAAACCATGCGTGAATTTGTTCTTGAACAGGTTCCGAGTGCATTTATAAAGCTCCAAATCGCGAGAAAGGAAATACCCGTAGTATCGTTGTACCGAGTATTTTTTCCGCAGGGACATATTTAGGTTCGATATTGCTGAAAAACCGAATGGATTGCGCATCGTTTTTATCCACGGAAGCCAATTTAAAAACAGTGGTATGACGCATATCGGTTGAATTAAATCTGTTATCGCCCATCATAAAATAGGCGTTTTCGGGGATGTACTCGTCCGCACCGGCGGGAAAGACATTCATATTACGCTGATTAGTCCATGCAAGGTAAAATGCATACGTTTGCGCTTCTTGTAAAAGGCTGCTCCGCACCTCATCGTTGATGAATTGCTCTGCCGTAGCGTTTGCCCGGAACAGTTCGATATTGCGGATAACAATTTTGCCGAAGGAGAGTTTAATAAGCGCATTTAATTGCGCAAACCGTTTCTCATATAAAGAAGCATGCTGTGCATCGCTACTTTGCCAATAGGGAATCCACCCCGTCATAAAATTACGAAACCATGCGAGTCCGCCGTTGGTTGTCAAAATCTTCCGGCTGATTGCATCGTTGGCGCGGAAGAGTGCGGTCATCTCATATTCCGATTCCTGCAAAAAATCCGCAGCTGCAGCCGTATCTTTATGATTCTTTAAAAACGAAAGCCGGTTAACCAACGATTCTGCTTGCCGTACCGCATCATTTAATTCGAGTTCTTTCCGTTCCGACTCAACCGCTTCCAGTACCCGCAATTCCTCGGCGCCGATGTATATATCTTTGATTAAACGGCGTTCCGATTCGGGAAGACTCGCTAAATCCCAATGTGCATAAAGCAGGTCTTCTTCTACCGGTACAAATTCGGTGCTACCACTGCGTTTAACATACAGGACACCATCGACAAGCATCAGTTTTTCGCCGGGGAGTCCGGTAACCCGCTTGACCAGCGGATCCGCTTTCGGTTTACCGTTGTCATCGGTGTTAAGGTTCACCCGCGCAAGTGTGAGCATATAGACCAGCTGCGACATAAAAGTTTTCAGCCGAGCCTTGGGTGTATCGGGATAATTCGGGTTACTAAGGATAACAATGTCGCCCCGTTTATAGGTTTTCCACTGAGGAAGCCTAAAAGAAGAAAGCGGAAACGCAGGCCCCGAAGGGGTTTTAACACCGATAACCGTATCGCCGATCATAAACTCAGGTACCATCGATTCCGACGGGATGCGGTATACTTGAAAGACAAAGATATTCACTAATAGAACAAAGAAAATCGCGTAAAAAGCGGCATCAATCCATTCGAGCACTTCGGTTAAAATTATTTTTATTATTTCTCCGCCTGTTTTTCCCTTGAGCGGAAACATTTTTTTCTTCAATTGAACGGGTTGAATATCCGTGAAATATCTTTGCAAATTCTTATTTTTTAAATAATGAACGGTAAAAGGCTTTAAAATGACGATACCGAACCATAACAACGCGAGGAGGGCATCCAATACCTTGGGCGAATGTTCTAAAAGAGCGCGGGAACACACAAAACAGGCAATCATAACAAATGGCCAATAATCAAAGAGCTTTCTTGTGATAACAAGAGATGTGTAAGTTCTTGTCCGCTTCAATTTTAACTGCGAATAAACAAGGAAAAAAGAAAAAATAATGCCGACGCTACTGCCCAGAAAGGCTAAGCCATGCATATTATTGACAATTAATAGAAGAGAAAAAATAAAAGACAGCCCCGAACAAATGCGGAAAAATAGTACCATGGATTACCTCTTAGACAATTTTTTATTGTAGCGGTTATCATTTAGAATGTCAATTTTTGATATACCTTGTTATACCATACTTGAATAAACCGGTGGCAAAATGATAATATTTAATCCTAATTAGAGAAAGTTGATATATCAGGGGATCCATACAAAAAATATCAGGCATTCTCTAATAAGACCGGAATTTGCCGGTTACACATCTTACAAGTGAAGCACTCTCCATATAACAGCGGATTCTTTTATCAACTATTCACTGCTACAAGGACAGCCTCCACGGCATTGATTGTAATGCAGAAGTTTGATGTAATCTTATTGTCTAAAGGAGATACTTGACAAAATGAATGAAAAAAGTATAATACCCCCCCCCCCCCCAGCATAGTAAGTTACAAGACAGGCGGTATCTTATGAGTACAAACAAAAGAATTTTCTCGCTTAGGTATAAGCTTGTTTTGCTTTTCGGTGCATTGATTTTAGTTGCCGGTATTGTGATGGCTGCCTTAGCTGTGAGAACTGCTCGTAAAGCGGTAATAGAAAAAATTACCGTTCACCTTACCGATAAAGCAACTGATATCGCGGCTATTGCAGACGGGAGGATGTCTGCTGTTATGCAATTTATTGAAGGCCTTGCCCGTATGCCGTTCTTACGTGATGAAAGTCTTACGCTGCATCAAAAAGTTCAAATGCTGTCTGTAGAAGCGGAACGTAATGCAAAAATAGATTACTTCGGAATATGCGATCTGCACGGCAATCGCTATGATACAGGTGACACTCCTACGATTGTAAATGATCGGGAGTGGTTCCGTGCCGCTGTGCGGGGAAAAACTTATATTACGGAGCCTGCGCTTTCACATATAACAAATAATCTGCAAATACTTCTTGCCGTTCCGATCTATAATAATGCTAATACTGTTATCGGCGTATTAAATGCGGCGGTACCGGCGAAACAGCTGTCCGATGACATCAAAGATATCGTAGTCGGTCAAAATGGATATTGTTATATTCTAGATTCGTCGGGTACTGTTATCGCGCATAGAGATTTCTCGTTGGTTCAGAACCATGCTAATTCACAAGAAATGGCGAAAACGAACGCATCGCTTACGTCTCTTGCTGCATTTGAAAAACAGGCTCTGGCATCGCAAGTTTCTTCCGTAGGATACTATGAGTATAACGGTGTCAATAATATAGCCTCTTATGCGACAATACCGTTAACAGGGTGGACCGTTATTATAAAAGCTCCGGTCAATGAATTTATGGGTACCGTCAATGCATTGCAAAACGGGATTCGTCTTATCGGAATTATTATTTTCCTGGCAAGTCTTATCATCGTGTACATTATCGCCTATAAAATGATACATCCTATTCAGGCGGTTGTCGCTGCATTGCAGGATATCGCTCACGGTGAAGGAGATTTAACCGTTCGTTTGCCTGTTTTCGGGAACGACGAAATAACAAACTTATCCGCATACTTCAATGAAACAATAGAAAAGATTGCCGTGTCGGTACGTGCAGTCAGTGCTAACAGCGAATCGATGGAAGAAATCGGAAGTGAACTCGCTTCCAATATGACGGAAACGGCAAGCGCTATTCACGAAATTAGCGCTAATATTGAAGGTGTAAAACAGCAGGCTTTAACGCAGGCTGCAAGTGTAACAGAAACGGCAGCTACTATCGAAGAAATTGTCAGAACAATTAAACAGCTTAATGGCAGTATCGAAATGCAGGCGGAAAGTGTTGCACAATCATCTTCTTCTATAGAACAGATGGTTGCAAATATCGCTTCAATTACCAAGACGCTTGAAAGTACCGACGGCGTTATTAAAAAGTTGGCTTCCGCAACCGGTGACGGCAAAGAAACAGTTGTAACCGCTAATACCGTAACGCAGAAAATTGCAGAGGAATCGGGAGGCTTGTTAGAAGCGTCGAGCGTTATTCAGCATATTGCTTCTCAGACAAACCTGCTTGCAATGAACGCTGCAATAGAAGCCGCACACGCAGGGGAAGCCGGTAAGGGGTTTGCGGTTGTTGCCGACGAAATCCGAAAACTGGCGGAAGATTCCGCAACGCAAGGCAAGGCAATAACTGCAACACTGAAAATATTAAGCGGGGAAATCGAAACTCTTTCGGATTCTTCCAGAACCGCTGAAGAAAAATTCAGTACCATATTTAACTTGTCGGAACAGGTAAAATCGATGAGCGACCGTTTAACCGAAGCCATGCATGAACAAGAAAACGGTAGTAAAGAAGTTCTTACTGCAATTAAAAATATCAACATGGTAACGGTTGAAGTAAGCGAGGGGTCTACCGAAATGCTCAAAGGTGGTGAAGGCGTTGCTGAAGAAATGCAAAAACTGAACGATCTTACCCGTATCATTACCGACAGTATGAATGAAATGGCTGCCGGAGCTGTTCAAATAAATAATGCCGTGCAGGAAGTAAATGAAATTACACAAAAAAATAAACACAATATTGAAAGCTTAGTAGCCGAAGTTAATAAATTTAAAGTTTGAGTGATTTGCACATCTAACAATGGGAAGGTGCCTTTAATTTTAGGCACCTTTCTTTTTATACTTGTTTGATTCGTGTAAAGATCTTCGTATCCCGATGTTCTCTATCGGAATTGTTAGTTAATGTAATTTTTTTCCTCACGGCTTTAATAGCTGCACAGCGTATAAAATTGCAAATATATACAGGCATGGATCAGGGTACTTGCAATAAATGCGTCTATCCTATAATATGACTATATCGGTATTAAAAATAGATCGTTCTGTTTTTCAGAAAAGGTGATTGTATTTATTAAAGATGAAGCAATATGAAATCGAGCAATGAGCATTTTATTAAAGTAACTGAAAACGCACTCACTCCTCTCAGTTCTGAACAAAAGGTAGTATTAAATCGGCGCGGGAACCAGCTCTTTAACGAAGGCTTTATAAGCGAAGCTCAACGTATCTTTATTACAACCGGTTATTCGGACGGTCTTACAAGAGTCGGCGATTATTATGCCGCACAAAAGAATACGTTGGAAGCGCTTCGTATGTATTGTCTTGCGAAAAATAAACGCAAATCGGAACCGATTATTGATTCCCTTGTTCAGCTTATTAGAGTATTAATAGATACTGAAATAAAAGGAGTAGAAAATGTTTGAAAGTATTGAAAACAGTTATTCTGGGCAGACTGATCCGTTATTCCCCGCATCATTAGATCCTGCACAAGAACTTCCGCATACGGAAGGAACCGATGAGCTTACAAAACTTTCACGTGAGGGCTATCTTTTCTTGAAAGCAAATGAAATCGATCGGGCGGAAGCGGAATTTAAAAAAATGCTGGAGCTTGATGAAAATAATAATTATGCGCTTGTCGGGCTTGGAGATGCTGCACGTAAACGGAATAAATGCAAAGAAGCGGCAGAGTATTACAGCGAATGCTTACGCCACCATCCGGGAAATAATTATGCGTTATTCGGTTTAGCTGACTGCTATAAAAATATGAACTTATATGCAAAGGCAATAGAGATTTGGGAGCAGTATCTTGAGCATGATAATGCAAACATTACCGTATTTACCCGCGTTGCCGACGCATATCGAAAGATACACGATTTTCAAAACTCAAAGAAACTCTATTTAAAAGTACTCGAAATTGAAGAGAATAACCCCTACGCGCTTATCGGACTGGGACATCTGCATTACGATTTTAAAAAATACCGTGAGGCGCTCGTTTATTGGCAAAAGATTTTTGACCAAAATCCTGAAAATGTCGATATCCGCATTTTAACGTCAATCGGTAACTGTTACCGAAAGATGAAGCAATTTGATCGTGGCGTATACTATTTTGAAAAGGCGCTCGAAAAAGATCCGGACAATTTCTACGGTCTATTCGGCCTTGCGGACTGCTATCGCGGTATGAAGCAACAGCAGCATTCAATAAAATATTGGGAAGCTATTCTGAGCAAAGATCCGAATAATAAAGTTATTCTTACCCGTATGGGAGATGCATACCGTCATATCGGCGATTATGAAAAGGCCGAACAAATTTATCAGCGGGCACTCGACATCGACTATGACTCTTATGCCATACTCGGACTTGCTATCCTTTGTAAGATACAGGGAAAATACGACGAAGCCATCACCAGCTTAACGCATCTATTACAGGCAGATCGAAAAAACTACCGTATTTATCTTGAACTTGCCGACTGCTACATCCATACAAACGAAAAAGCGAAGGCTATTGAAGTGTTGCAGGCATTTCAACAGTACGGCATTAAGAACCAAGCGGTTAGCGATACCCTGTTCTCATTACAAAATTAAGGTATAGTGATTGGGATATATCGATAAGAACGTTGCGGATACAAACGTACTTTCCGGAATGCTGCCGGAAGAAATAGCAACGGTATGTAATTTGCCGCAGCGGTTCCAGTCAGTGCAAATTTTTCAGTGGATTGCGCGAGGGTGCACATCGTTTGCAGAAATGACAAACCTTCCGCTTAAAGAGCGGGAACGGCTTGCAAGTGTATATACACCGCGTAATACCGTATGCGAAACCGTACTGAAAGATCCTGACGGTACGGTTAAGCTCGGCATCGGTTTGTATGACGGCAGCAGTATAGAAACCGTGCTTTTGTTTGATAAGCATGAGCGTAGAACAGCCTGTGTCTCCTGCCAAGTCGGCTGCCCGATGGGGTGTACTTTTTGCCAGACCGGACAGCTCGGTTGTTTGCGCAATCTTAGCCCCAATGAAATTGTAGAGCAATTTTTACATTTGGAAAAAATTTGCGGCAAGCTTGACAATATCGTGTTTATGGGAATGGGCGAACCGCTGCTAAACCTCGACAGCATTGCAAAAACCATTGCCGTTCTTACCCATCCAAAAGGCAGAAATCTTTCGCACCGGCGGATAACGCTTTCCACCTCCGGTATCTGCAAAGGTATTTATGAACTTGCAGAGCGGCAGCTCGATATCCGCCTTGCCGTTTCGTTGACTACTGCGGATGAAGCACTGCGGACAACTTTGATGCCGGTTACAAAAGCCAACCCGCTAAGTGAATTAAAAAAAGCAATCCGATATTTTAATGACAAAACCGATAAGCGGGTAACCTTGGAGCTTGCGCTGCTTAAAGATGTCAACACTTCCTACAAGGCCGCTCAGCAAGTCCGCGACTTTGCCGAAGGACTTAATGTGCATATCAATCTTATCCCGTGGAATCCCGTGCAGCAATTACCGTATAGTACTCCTTCCGATTCGGAAATACGTTCTTTTTATAATTATTTAACGGCAGAAAATTTAAATGTCACAGTCCGGCAAAAGCGCGGCAGAACAATCGGCGGTGCTTGCGGGCAGCTTGGCAAAAAAGGACGTGCCGAATAGCAAAATTCCAGCCTCTATCCCTTTGAAATTTTATCTGAGTGTACAAGAATATCCATTTACAAAAATTACAAAAAAAGCGCCGGTCAATCTTTAACGATTAATCGGCGCTTTTTTTAGCTAAAGTTTAATTATGCCGGTTAGAATATCACCGGTTTTATTAAACCTTTAATATACTCGATTTATTGACCGTCGGCAGAATTGCTCCAGGTCGCCGGAGCGTTTCCCTCTCTGTCGATAACCTCGATATCGGATGCCGGAGTAATCTTGTCTACGTAGAACTTGTAAGATACAGGTTCGGAGACGTTACCGACATTGTCGATTGCCTTTACGTCGATATTGTAAACCGTTTCGGTAGAGAACTGGAGCGGTTCAACATATTTGACATAATCGGCATCGTTGATTTTAACATACAATGCTTCAACTCCGGAAAGCTCATCGGTCGCGCCGAAAGCAACCGTTTCTTTGGTAGAAACGATAATGCGTCCGTCTTCGTCAACAACGTCGGAGCTCGGGAAAATCATGTATGCATCATCTTTATTGATAAGACGATCGCTGTTTTCAATAAAAACGGTGGGAGCGGTTGTGTCGACAACTACGGATACTACCGAGATAGGAGCTAAGTTACCGACATTATCAACAGCCGTGTAATATACCTTTGTGGGGCCTTCTTCGCTCAAAGAGTAGTAAGCATCTTCGTTTTCTTTTCCGTTACCGCGCAGCGTTAAAGAGTTTAAATCGGTTCCGATATAAGCACCGGCGGTACCCGAACCGGCTAAGTCATCGGTTGCCGAAATATACCATTTGGTTTCTGCAGAGCAATAAGCCGCCAAGCCTTTATAGAATAAGGGTTCTGTTGTATTCAATTCGGTCTTAGGTGCAGTATTGTCGACAATTACGGAAATGGTTTTCGCAACTTCGAGGTTTTTGCTGTTGTCAAACCCGCGGTATGAGATATCGTGTTTACCTTCTTCCAAGATCTGGAAGGGGTTGCGGTAAGTCATAAAGCTCGAGCCGTCCAGCGAGAATTCGACAAAATCGAGCCCTGTTTCTTTATCTGCCGAATTGAGTTTAAAGAACACATCGCTGTTGACAAAATGTTTATCACCGTTGCGGTATTGCATTGCCGCACGTTGATAATCAGGGGCAATGGTTTCAGGCACTTGAGCCCAAACAGAGAAGCAAAGAGCCGCAAAAGCAGCGGCAAAGAGTGATTTCTTCATAAATCGTACCTCCAAATACTATAAAAGATGACTCCGCATCTTTTTTAATAATAAATTTCTACTCTGCGGTTATGCTTCCGTTCGGAAATTTCCGCATGAGATCCTGCAGGGTGCTGAGCACCTTCAGCCGCTACGGTCATGTTGTCCGCCGTAAATGCACCGGTAGATTCAAAATACCGTGCGACAGCAAGTGCACGTTGTAACGATAATTTTTCTTCGTCCTTTGTGCTGTCCATTTTTGCACAATGTCCGACAATTTTTATCTGTGTTACATCCTTCGCTTTCAGCTGTTCCGCAATACCGTCAAGTTTATGCGCGGTGAACGTATCGATCGTATACGTTTTCGGAGCAAAATAAACCGTTGTTTCGGTACCGGCATTGTTGTTTGTGTTCCGTTGCGGCTGCTGTTCCGGAGCCTTTTCCGGTTCGGCAGTTTTTTCTTCCGCAGGAGCGGTTTCAGCCTGTTGCGTTTGTGCAACGGGCTTTTCTTCCTTCGGCTGCTTCGGCTGTGAGGCGCATCCCATCACAATTGCCGCGATCAGCAACAGAAGAATACCTTTTAGCTTGCTCAAATTTTGACCTCCTCAAAATTCTTGTATAAAGAATATCTCTAAAAACTGAAGTTCTTAGAGGTTCCAGATGGTTTTCATAGGTTCCTGAAAATAAGTCTTCTTCTTAAAGTTACTACTATTTTAAATTGACGTTATGTTATTGAGATTCAAAGAATATCGGCCGATATCCTTGCCAAAAGATATGTTATTGATAAGCGAATTACGCTTCTACCGCTCTGTAAGCAATGTAACAATGGCGCTCCTACACCATTGAAGGTATAGTATCATCCTCATCGTTTTTGTCAAGCCTCTTTTACAAAAAGCTATTCCTAACTACCTATTTTCCGTGTATTATATGCATATCATTATTGAAACAGTCGATATTATGGGGTTGTAATGGATATGGGATATAAAAAAACAACAAAAAAAATTGCAGTGGTAACGGGCGGAACCAGCGGAATTGGGCTGGAAACGGTAAAATCATTGAGAGATAGAGGCTATCTTGTGTATACCGTCAGCCGGCGGGTACTTGACGTTGAAACATCTGAAGGTGCAAGACATTTTTCAGCGGATGTAACGGATGAATGCGCCTTAAAAAATATTTTTGCCGAGGTATGGAAACGCGAGGCACGGTTGGATGTCTGTGTCTGCGCTGCCGGTTTCGGTATTTCCGGCGCCGTTGAATTTACCGAATTTGAAGAGGCAAAACGGCAGCTGGAGGTAAACTTCTTCGGAACTTTTTTAACGATGAAGACTGCCGCGCCGTATATGCGGATGCAGGGATTTGGAAAGATACTTGCAGTTAGTTCCGTTGCGGGAGAAATCGCTATTCCTTTTCAGGCTTTTTATTCCGCCTCCAAGGCTGCGCTCGGCAAACTGCTGGAGGCATTTGCCGCCGAGGTGTTTCCGTTCGGTATACGGTGCGCGCTTATCATGCCGGGAGATACCGCAACCCCGTTTACGGATGTCAGAAATAAATCGAATATCGGTGATGATGTGTATCATGGGAGAATATCGAAGAGCATCTCAAAGATGGAGTGTGACGAGCGGCACGGAATACCGGCAAAAAGACTCGGTACTTTTATCGCATCTTTAGCGGACAAAAAACGGATTTCGTTCTTTTATCCCTATAATGCTTCTTACGCTGTGTTGGTAGGGTTATACCGCTTACTTCCTCGCAGTTTGGCGCTCTTTATAGTCCGAAAACTATATGCCTCTGATAAGAAATAACAGGGCAACCGCATCAAAAATATTTTTAGCGGTTGCCTTCCTTCTGTGCGAAATTTTGCTTAAAATTTCGCACATTTTTCCAGCAAAGGGGTAAACGCATCAGGCAGAGTAAGTAAAAACCGCAGAAAAATTGAGACTGTGAGACCATTTGAACCGCGAAGAGGTTCAACTCTGGTCGAATAGTTTCAATTTTTCCGCGGGGGTGTTAAAAAAACGGCCTGATGCGTTTACCCTGTAAGAAATAAGAATTATTCTTGATTTTTCTATGGGAATGATTATATTATAACTACAGTTGATGTATCAGCAATGATAAATATATCATCAATTAGGAGTATTATATGAGCAAAACAGGAATTTTTTATGCGAGTAAAGGCGGCGTAACCGAAGCTTTTGCAAAGCAGATTGCAGAAAAGCTGGGCGCCGATGTGCACAATATGAAAGATACGAAAGTAGATGCGATAGCGGCCTATCAGAATGTCGTGCTGATGTCATCCAGCTATTTCTTCGGATCTTTGATGGAAGATTGGGGAAGCAAGGTAAAGCTTTTAAATACCGTTGATTTTTCCGGAAAGAATGTTGCGATTGTCGGCGTCGGAAGCCAAGAACGGCATCCCGACAGCTTCTGTTCGGGAGCTGCAGACTTCTACGATAAGCTCCGCTTTAGCGGCGCCCATTTTGTCGGCGACGTATGCCCCTGCGGATATGAATTTAAGTTCTCCCGCATGGAACAAGGCGGTAGAATGCTCGGACTTTGCTTGGACAAAGGAGATGCGAAAGTTGCCGAAAAGATCGACGAATGGGTAAAAACCGTTCAGCCGGTATTTGCAAAATAACTCTCGATTATTAGGGCACATCCTTAAAAACGTGTTTAGTTTTTAGGGATGTGCCCGAGAGGCGTTGCAATAATTACAGTATCTCTATATAAGCTTTTAGATAGTCTATTCTTTGATTGTATATATTTTCACTTATTAAATAATTTACAAGGATTTTCCCTGTTTTATGTTTTCTGTGTATTATTTTTAGTTTTTCAGGGATATTATTTAAAAAATTTTGATTTACAATTTCTTCGACAAGAAAAACAATAAACGGCCGGTTTTCCGTTTTTGCCCAAAGAATTTTATCCGTCTTATCGGGTGAGCGAGTAATGATTCCCCCTTCATCATCATTAATGTCTGAACTGTTGATACAGCATTATTTTATAATTATTTATTTTTGCTTCAAAATTCGTATATGCATCGTTCAGTATTTTTTCATAATCGGTTAGATTTAAAGTATTAAACCGGCGCATTTCTTTTATAGGGATACCGAGATTACGATAAAACGAAATTTCTGCAATATTGACTAAATCCGCAATCGAATATTTTCTATAATTATTCATACTGTCTACAGGCTTTGCTGCGGCTACGACAAATCCGTTTTCGGTAGGCATCGCACAAAGTATTGCCGGTATCGGGATGTATTCGGGAATTGAATATCGAATTTTAATTTTTATTGTATTTCAAACAACGGTTATTTTATACGTATTGTGGTATGCAGGAAAAGTAAAAAAAGATCCGAGAAAATCTATTTTATACGGCGAAGAACGAACACTTATTGTTCCCTTTAAGCAGGAAGAAGCGGTCATAACTTTAAGGCAAAAAATCTGTTTGATATTATTCGTTTTTACAATTGCTATGTTGCTTTATGGAACGACCAAACTTGGATGGTACATTAATGAAATTGCCGCGATGTACCTTATGATGATGATTATAACCGGAATAGTTGCAGGATATTCGACGGAAAAAATATGCAAAACTTTTATTAAATCAACTCAAAGTATGGTTGGTTCTATGATGGTTGTAGGATTTACCAGAGGTATTTTATTAGTAATGCAAAACGCAAAAATATCCGATACTATCGTTTACTATTTATCGAGCATTTTATATGGGCAAACTAAATATATATCTGCCATTGGAATGCTTTTCATTCAGAATATTATAAATTTTTTTATTACCGGTTCTTCAAGTCAAGCGGCTATTACGATGCCTATTATGACTCCCGTTGCCGATATTATACATCTAAGCCGTCAAACAGCCGTATTGGTTTATCAATTCGGGGATGGTTTTTCAAATATGTTTTGGCCTACGGCATGCGCCGTCGAATGCGGTCTTATGGGAATACCGATAAATAAATGGTATAAATTTATAGCCCCTTTATTTTTGATTATGGTGATATTGCAGATTATATTTGCAGCCGTATCGGTGTTAGTTTACGTTTAAATCCGTCATACAAGTCATACGATATTAAAATATAATTAACAGGCAGAATCCTTACCTCATTCTTCAACGGTAAAGGTTGTTCTGCAAATAGTGTGAAAGGGGCAGCTCATACAATCCTGCCATTGTACGGCTGCCGGTTTTCTAAAGTCTTCCATACCGACCTGCTGTGCGTACGCTTGAGCAATTTGTAAAAAAGCCTGAATCGACGGTTCAAATTCTTCCCTCGTTTTAGAAGAACGGGAACTATCCTGAGGTATCACCTCTTTATCGTTGACGATGTATCTTCTCTCTTCTTTTGTAATACCGAGAAAAAAAGCATGGAGTACTTCCTGTTTCAGTCTATTTTCTGCAAGGAAGATGTACATCGGCATTTGGAAATCTCGCATAGCTTCCGAGGTATAGTCTGTAGCGGACGGAACCTTGCCGCTTTTGTAATCAATGATGACGGCGCGGCCTTCCGCTTCCTGATAGGCGATGCGGTCTACGAGTCCGTGATAGAGGATGTCTCCGCTTCGATGCTGCAGCTCGCCTTCCATCATATACGGCGTATAGCCGTCCAGTTTTTCCGCATCGAATGTAAGCACAAAGTCAACGCTTTTTAAACTGCGCTTTTTAATCGATTCGATAAAAGGCGCGGCAAGCGGCCCTCGAAAATCGGTTTGGCTGTGAACGGTCTCATCGAAGATTTCCTCCGCCCATTTCGTATAGTCAGCCAGATGCGCGGAGATAAAAACCTTATCGGTTTCCCGTATGCGCTGATAAAGCAGCTCCAAAACACGATGGCAAATAATACCGATATAACGCGGATTGAAAAGTTCCGCATCAGTGTCTTCTTCGTCGATGGAAAGTGCCGACGACAAAAACCATTGAGCCGGACAGCCGGAAAAAAGATGTAAGCCGCTTTGACTGATGCGGAATGCCCCGTCCGTATAGTGCCCGTTTTTGAGCTTTTCCGAAAGTACCGGTAGACTGCCGTTAAAAGGTTCGGTTAAAAAAGAAAAGCCGCGCTCTTGTTTAATACCGGCGAATTGTTCAAATCCCGCTTTTTGTACGGAATACAGCGCTTCCGGTGCAGGTTCTTCCCGTTTAAAGAAGCGATATTCCTGCAAAAGAGAGTCGCTGTCATTCAGGTCGGGGCGGGGCGCAAAGGCGGTAAAAATGCCATTGCTGACGGTAAAGCCCGAAAAGGTTTGTTCGGAAACGGAAAAGCGCACTGTGCCGTATGTTGCATACACCGCAAAAAAGGCCTGCGTTGCATCTTTTTCGACAACGCCGAGTTCTTCCCGTTTGTCTTTCCGTAAGAAGGGAAGTTTTTGATAGATCACCCTGCTTGCTTTTTGGTTGCAGTTGAGGACAAAGTGATGGGCAAAAGGAGTAGCTGCCGCGACTCTAAACGGAAAGATACTTACCGCTCTTCCGGTATTTTGCGGTACATAGATTTCGCGGGCAAGTTGGGCGGTAAAAAAACGATACGGTTGTGCCGGCAGACAGTCGGCAAAGTCTTGTTCAAGCTGTGTCAGTTCCTGCATCAACGTAACGCAGCGGCCGATGACGGCATTATCTTCGGCTGAAAAGCCGTCGGGATTCAGATACTGCGCTCGAAAGAGGATGTACTGCCGCCTCATTTCGGAAAAGCTTTGAGCCTGCACGAATCGCTCCGCAGCTTTCATAAAGGGGAGAAGCCACTCCTTTGCCTGCTCTTTTTCGGCTTGCTCTTCCTCAGCACTGCTATGAGGATTATACGGGATAGGGAGTTTAAACGCCTCCTTCCAGACGTTTTTATAGTGTCCTTCATCCTTCCACGAAACGAGACAGTTGTTTTTTATGCCGAAATTGATGAGCGCCTGTATCTGCGCGGGATGCTTCCACGGAATATGAGGATTGAGCAGCAGCGGTTTAAGGCTTTCAAACGAGTAATGTTCCTGCACGCACTGTTCAAGCAACGGAAAGAGCTGCCCCGCATGCTGTTCGCCGAGTTTAAAGCCGAGCCGAAATTCCGCAGGGATATTCCGCAATGCAAATTCCCGCTTGAGATACGGTACGGTATCTTCAATACCGGCAATACTGAGCGCAATATCATCGGCAGGAACTCCGTTTGTCAAAAGCTGCTCAACAGCGAGCGCGGTTGAACGAATCTCTTCCCGCATCGTGCCGAATTGAATAAGCGGCGTTGTTCCCGCGTTAAAGGCAGGGGCGGGCAAGACGGACAGTTCAGGCCGTTCTTCCAACAGGCCGCGGTACTCGTCAAAATCTTCCATTAATTCGGGATACAGTAAAATGTACTGTTGTGTATGCGGGATAAATTCCGCCCCTGCCCAAGAAGGTTCAAAGAGGCGGTGCGCGTCCAAAAATTCCGTATATGCTTTTTTCAAAATCTGTAAATCGGAGAACTCGGCGTCTTTACCGGCTTTATGCTGCGCCGCGCGTTTTTCCCAGTGATCCAACTGCGGTAAAATACCGGCAATCCATTGCGCAAAGATGGCGCCGTCGGCTGCGTAGTCCGCCGGGATGATGTTCTGTAGAAAGGGTTTTTCCGCCGCAGCATTGTCGGCTGCAATATGATGCGCAAAGAGCAAGCGGATAATCTGAGACGCCGGATTTTTATTTTCCGCTTGAGCGATACAGCACTCCGCCTTAAAGGCATCCCATGCGATAAACAGTTCGGCAGGAACCGCTGTAAGGCCGGTCAACGCAAGCGCACGGTGCATCCAAAGCCGAGCCGCAATCCGTGACGGAAACACAAAACACGTGCGGGCGTCCGTACCGTAGCGGCGGATACAATCTTCTATAGTGGAACAGCCGGATATGATGCGCATAATAACCTCTTAAATATGTGAAGCTTCTAAAAATCTAACCGACTTTTTAGAGATGCCTATGATCTGGTTTCTATCAGCGATGAAAGCTCAATAATGTATTATACACAAAAAAATCGGATTGAGCATCTCTTAAATGCAATTAGCGGTTTGCTTTACATTTACCTTGCCGGATAGTATACTACCTACATCGGATCGCCTTTCCAAAGTCTTCAAATTAATGGATATATGAGAACGGAGGAATGAATAAATGCACAAATTTTATTTTATATTACTTCTTTGTTTTTTCTGTGTGTCCCCCTGCTTTTCGCAAGAAACGGCTCCGCAGTCCAATGATACAGCGGAAGTCGAACACCGAGAACATGATACGAGCAGCGGGCAGCCGAACAATACTGCGCCATTGCAGAAGAAACACGCCGGATTTGACGAATATCTTTTTGCACCGGCACTCGGCATGGGTATCGGTTTTGAGCTTCCTACATCAAAAAACACATCGGAATTTCAGTTTGTCTTAGGTCCTTCAATTAAATTCGATATGCAATTTTCCCTTAGATCCGGTTTTTCGTTTTTACTCTTAAACGAAGTATTTTTTCCGCTTGCCTATATTACCTATAATGTAGCAAAAAAGGATTCTGTACAAATGGGTTATATTCCGGTGTGGCATGGCGGGGTATTGTTCGGATATACTCACGGAGTAAAAACCGATGTGGAAATTACGGCAGCAGGCGGCTTAGGCGTGATGCTTATCTTACCTGAACTCATAACTCAATTGAGTATTTCAAAATTTTTTACCGAAAAATACGGACTGTATTTTACATTAAATAATAAATTTGTTTTTTTACCTGCGGCTTTAGCAGACGATGGAAAAATGCGAGCGCTGAGTACGGTAGATGTCACCTTGGGAGCATCCTTCCGTATCTATCCCAAAGAAAGATCAGTTATAACTCAGCCTACGGTAAAACCTAAAAAACAGCGGAAGCGGGTTTTTGAAGAGTATGTATTTGCACCGTCATTTGCCTTATCAACGGTATTTTTAGGGATGCCGCCAGATTTATATATCATTATGGGACCATCACTTAATCTTGATATAATTTTTACAAAAGAAAAATCCGGGTTTAGTTTTTTTATCCATAATAATACGGCGGTGTGGTTTACAACCTATCCCAAAGACCCGGATGAACCGGGCCCGAAATTGGTATCTTTGCCGCTTACTCTGTTTCATTTTATGTTCGGGTATACTCATGGTAGAGGAAGCAATTTTGAAATCTCCGCGGGTATCGGTCCGGGGTTTGCGCTTTCTCCTGTTCATTTTTTCAGACCGGTTACACTCCTGCCTGCCGTCAGCACGGAAATTGCTTTCACAACATATTTTTCAAAAAAATACGGGTTATATATTTCGGCGCTTAACTCGTTTATATTTATTCCTTTCGGTTCATACAGGGGGCCTGATGGAAAAAGAAAATCAAGCTATTTATTTATCGATATGCTCAATATCAGCATTGGGCCTTCGTTCCGCTTATAAGGAACGGTTCATTTTCCGCTACTATCGGGAAATATCGAGAAACGGAGATTTGAGATATGAAATACTTACGATGTTATTTATATTTTTGCATATTGTGCATTAGTGTGATGTCATGCACAAGTACCCCGGCTACCGGAGCGCTTTACTTTCCTATCACCGTATTAGCTGGTGTTGCCGATTTAACCGTTTCAATAGATGGAGAAATGCAACCGGATGCTTATGACAAAGCTGAAACCTTTGCAAAAAATGCAAGAACGCTGAATAAGGATTGGACTTTTGATGAAACAGAGAAGCATACTCAAAGAGAATCTCCGTCCGAATACGATTATCTTTCAAACATTCAGTTACAACCGCGGAGGGACAGTGCGGAAACGGTGAATCAGCAAAAAAATGATATGGAGCCTGTTTCTTCGATTAGATTGCAAAAAGGTGAATCATTTTCTACGCCGATACCGGTGCATAAGAAACTAACGGTCGTTGTTGAAAATAAGGATAGTAATGAACTAAGGTTTATGTGTACCGGCAAACAGTTCGTCTTGCAGCAGGGAGAAATGGTGATGCTGCATTTTCGGTAAACGATAAACGCTGGTCATCACAGTAGCCGCAAACACTACCAAGCTCGCAGAGTTTAATGAAACGGTAAAGTGTGCTATACTGCTATGGGATGGATAGTAAGGAGCGTTATATGGACGATATAATGATGCGGCAATACAATATGCTTTCAAAGGAGCTGCAGCAGGAAGTGCAGCATTATATTGAATATTTATTTGTAAAAATGAAAAAAACGAATAGACAACATATTGTAACAATACCTCAGCAAGAAAAAAATAGAGCTTATGATGCCCTGATACAGTATGCAGGTTGCCTACCGCTGGATATTGATTATAAACAAGAAGCTATAGAATTTACGGTTACGAAATATGAAAGTCTTACTTGATACAAACATTTTGGTTGATTTTCTGGCAAAGCGTCCTGTTTTTTTTAATAATGCACAAACTATTATTAAGAAATGTAAAGATAACGAAATAACAGGAATTGTAGCAGTTCATACCATTTCAACATTATTTTATATCTTAAAGAAGTATATTCCGGCAGAGAATGTACGAGAAATTTTTTGCAATTTATTCGAAATCATTGAAATCGGTAGTGCAAATAAAGAAAGCATTTTAAATGCTTTAAAGAATAAAACATTTCCTGATTTTGAAGATGGTTTGCAATATCAATGCGCATTAGAAGAGTTGGTAGATTGCATTATTACACGCAATAAAAAAGATTTTTTTGGGTCAAAAATACCCGTGTATACGCCGGATGAATTTTTAGCATAAAGCTTTGGGTAGGTTGACTAACAAAAGCCTGTTCTTCCACAAAGGAAAAACAGGCTTTTTGCATCACACCCTAAAAAATTACAGGCTGCCTTTTGCAGCTTTTACTGCTTCGGTAAGCATCGGAAGTACCTTGAACAGGTCTCCTGCAATACCGTAGTCGGCTACACCGAAGATCGGCGCATCGGGGTTCTTGTTAACCGCGATGATGTACTCGGAATCCTGCATACCGGCAAGGTGCTGAATTGCTCCGGAAATACCGACTGCCACATAGATATGCGGATGTACGGTTTTACCGGTCTGTCCAACCTGATGGTTTGCATCCATCCAGCCGGAGTCAACAACAGCACGGGAAGCGCCGACAACGCCGCCGAGCGCTTGAGCCAAGTCTTCGGCAAGTTTGATACCTGCTTTGGGATCTTTACCGATACCGCGGCCAACGGAAACTACAACATTTGCTCCGATCAAGTCTACGATGTTCTTTGCGGTTTTCTTGATTTCGAGGATATCAACACTGATATCGGCTTTGGAAAGCTCAACTTTCGGCTTTTCAATCACGGTCTTTGCCGCTTTTGCCGAATCAAAGTCCTGCTTCTTCATAACGCCGGGACGCACGGTTGCAATCTGCGGGCGGAAGCGGGGACAGACGATCGTTGCCATCAAGTGACCGCCGAACGCCGGACGGGTCATCTTCAAGTTGGTGTTTACCTTAAAGGGTGTCTTTTCGACATCCATCGTCGAGCTGGTGCGGAGGAATTCCTTGTATTTTTCCGTATCGACATCAAGGTGTGTGGTGTCGGCGGTCAATCCGGTATGGAGCCGTGCGGCACAGCGGGGACCTAAGTCGCGTCCGATGGTCGTCGCACCGATTAAGAAGACTTCCGGTTTTTTATCCTGTACCAATGCGGTAATCACTTTTGTATACGCATCGGTTGTATAATCGGCAAGAAGATCGTGCTCGCAGTAGTACACCTTGTCGGCACCGTAACCGCCGAGATTCTTTAATGCATCTTCTTTGATACCTTTTCCAAGTACAACGCCGCAGAGTTCGCCCTTTAATTCATCGGCGAGCTTCCGGCCTTCGCTCAATAATTCAAACGAGGTGTTGAGGATTTCTCCGTTGCGCTGTTCACAAAATACCCACACGCCTTTGAAGGCTTCAGTGTCTTTGCTATCGTAAGCCATTTGTACATTCTCCTCCTTCATTAAATGATATGTTTTTCTGCAAGCATACCGACGAGCTTTTCACAAGCGGCTTTGTCGGCGCCTTCCATCATCGTACCGGCGCCTTTCTGCGGCGGGGTAAAGGACTTGTATACGTTTGTCGGAGAGCCTTCCAAACCGATCGTGTCTTTATCGATGAGCGGGTCGTCCTTCAAGGTTTCGTAATTGTATATCTCATACGGCTTCTCGTAGCATTCCATAATACCGCTAACGCTCATATAGCGCGGTTCATTCAGCTCTTTAATACAGGTGATAAGACAGGGAGTCTTTACCTTCAGCAGCATATAGCCGTCTTCGAGCATACGCTTTACCGTCAGTGTGTTGCCTTCTTTTTTAATATCAGCTGCGTAGGTGATCTGCGGGAGATTCAATTTTTCAGCGATCTGCGGACCTACCTGCGCGGTGTCCCCATCGATCGCCTGCCGTCCGCAGAATACAACATCTTCCGGTCCTACACCGACGCGGCGTACAGCTGCTGCCAAGATCTGACTGGTAGCATACGTGTCACTTCCGCCGAACTCACGGCTGGAAACCAGTACCGCCTTGTCAACGCCACGCGCCAACAGCTCACGGAGCATGCTCTCTGCAGGGGGCGGCCCCATCGAAATAGCGACAACTTCGCAGCCGGTTTGGTCTTTCAGCTGCAACGCCGCTTCGATCGCATTTAAGTCATCGGGGTTGGTGATGGTCATCATCGAAGCGCGGTCAAGCTGCCCGTTTTCTTTGACGGCAACTTTTCCGGATGTATCGGGAACTTGTTTTACACAAACAATAGCTTTCATCTGTTCTTGTCCTCCTTAATTGACGCCGAGGTTTGCGGCAATAACCATGCGCTGAACTTCGCTCGTACCCTCGTAAATTTCCGTAATCTTTGCATCGCGCATCATCCGCTCGATCGGGTAGTCACGGGTATAGCCGTATCCGCCGAAGAGCTGTAAACAGCGGCGGGTTACATCGCTTGCAACCTCAGCTGCCACGAGCTTTGCCATCGCCGCTTCTACGGAATAGCGGATATTGGGATTATCGTTTGCCGCTTGCTTCTTGCACGCTGCCGCATAGACAAGATACTGCGCACCTTGCGTACGGGCTGCCATATCGGCAATCTGGAACTGAGTGTTCTGCTGCTGGCTGATGCGCTTTCCGAACTGTACGCGTTCTTTAGTATATTTGATGGTTTCTTCGAGAGCACCTTCCGCAATACCGAGCGCCTGTGCCGCAATACCGATACGTCCGCCGTCGAGGGTGGTCATTGCAATGATAAAGCCTCTGCCCTGTACGCCGAGGAGATTTTCTTTCGGTACGATGCAGTCTTCAAAGACCAATTCACAGGTTGAAGAACCGCGGATACCCATCTTCTTTTCGTGCTTACCGATGGAGAAGCCGGGAAAGCCGCGCTCTACGATAAATGCGCTGATTTCTTTGACAGAGCGGCCTTTCTTATCCTTTACGATACCGGTTACCGCAATAACGATAAAGACATCGGCGTATCCCGCATTGGTGATAAAGATTTTGCTACCGTTTAAGACCCAATGATCGCCGTCAAGCACTGCAGTTGTCTGCTGCCCCTGAGCATCGGTACCGGCGCCCGGTTCGGTCAATCCGAATGCACCGATTTTCTTACCGGAAGCTAAATCGGGAACATACTTCATCTTTTGCTCTTCCGTCCCAAAGTGCATAATCGGATCGATACACAGTGACGTATGCGCGGAAATGATAACGCCGGTTGTTCCGCATACCTTACTCATTTCTTCTACACACATAGCATAGGTTAAAACGTCAGCACCCTGTCCGCCGTATTTTTTGGGGACGGGAATACCGAAGAATCCCAGCTTTGCCATCTTTTTGACATTTTCTTCAGGAAATTTTTCCTCTTCGTCGACTTCGGCAGCAAGCGGTTTTACTTCGTTTTGCGCAAAATCGCGAAACAGTTGCTGCGCCATGAGCTGTTCTCTGCTCAACGTAAAATCCATCTTTGAATCTCCTTCGTTTATTGAATTTTATTAAAATCTCTACTTTATATAGAGGATTTTCTATAGTATAATAGTGATCTACGCTGTTGTGTTCAAGTGAATAATAGTAGTATTTTTATAGATAGATTATATCAGTAAACCGGGGAAATGGATAGAGGAAGAATCCGATTTATAATACTTTTTTCGCGAGGGAAATCAATTCATAATTAAGAATTATGAATTGTTTATCATGGAGGAGTTTCAATGGAGAAAGCAGACATTGCCGCGCTGGTGCGGGATACTTCGGCCTTTTTTGCGTCGAATGTAACGAAATCATACGAGTTTCGAGCCGAACAGCTTCGTAAGCTGGGAGCTGCCGTCGATACATACCAGCAGCGGATAAGCGATGCGCTTTATAAAGATTTGCACAAGGCGCCGATGGAAACCTACCTTACGGAAATCGGTATGGTGCAGGAAGAAGTCCGGTTCTTATTAAAGCATTTAAAAAAATTGATGAAGCCGAAACGGGTGCGTACGCCGCTCAGTCATTTTTTAGCGTCGAGTACGGTGTACTATGAACCGTACGGAACTGCACTGATTATGTCTCCGTGGAATTATCCGGTGAATTTAACACTGACACCGCTTGCCGGTGCAATTGCCGCAGGCAACTGTGCGGTAGTTAAACCGTCTAACTACACTCCCGAAACCTCAAAGGTTATTGCCGAGCTGATTGCGGAGACCTTTGATCCCCGTTTTATAAGCGTTGTAACCGGCGGCCGCGAAGAGAACACCGGGCTTTTGGAGCAAAAATTCGATTATATCTTTTTTACCGGCGGAACGGTCGTCGGCAGGTTGGTGATGGAAGCTGCGGCTCGGAATCTGACGCCGGTAACGCTTGAACTCGGAGGCAAGTCGCCTTGCATTATCGACAAAACCGCCGATATTAAAGCGGCTGCACGGCGCATCTTATTCGGCAAAATTCTGAACGGCGGACAAACCTGCGTCGCTCCCGACTATGTGTTAATTCACTCTGCGGTAAAAGAGAAGTTTATCGAACAGTGCAAGGCGGTTTTACATGAGTTTTTGCCGACGGATGCCTACGTCTCCTGCAACATGACAAGGATTGTAAACGATAAGCATTTTGAACGGCTCTCCCGTTTAACGGGAGGAGAAACGGTTGCTATCGGCGGGGAAAAGGATGCGCACGGGCGTTTTATGCCGCTGACGGTGCTGGACAATATCAACTTTGAATCGCCGGTTATGCAGGAAGAAATTTTCGGTCCCATCTTGCCGCTCATTCCTTTCACCGATTTGCAGTGGGCGGTCGACCAAATCCGCGCCCGTCCCAAACCGCTTGCGCTCTACCTCTTTACCAAAGATGCCGCCGTTGAGCGGAAAATTTTATCGGAAGTATCGTTCGGTGGCGGCTGTATCAACGACACAATCGTACACCTTGCAACGCCGTATATGCCCTTCGGCGGAGTCGGCACAAGCGGCATGGGGAATTATCACGGGAAACAAAGCTTTTACACATTCAGCCACGAAAAGAGTGTAATGAAAAAATCCTTGCTGGTAGACTTACCGATGCGCTATCATCCCTACAGCGAGAAAAATTTCAACCTCGTTAAAAAGTTTATGTAGGCGCATATCGGATGATTTTCTACTATTATTCTTGTTATGTGCATAGCGAACAGGACTGGAAAGAAAACTATGCAGAAACTAACTGCTTATATTCCATAATTGCAACTTCTTGCCCTGATGTAAAACAATTATCTGCACGATGATAAATATTTTGTGCTGTTTGTTCGTCAAGGTAATATTCTCCACAGTTGTCACAAATTTTGGCAGGAACATTACGGAAAATAACTGTCGCATTACCGCGAGTAAGTACAACTTGTGTAAACCCTTCTTGCATCTTTCCAAACTTGCAAATTGGACATTTCATATCAATTTCTCCTCTTTGTGAAATCAGAAGTCCATAACTGTGTATCAGGTTCATAAACGGTGATAATATATTCCATATCATCATCTTGATCATAAGCCGAAACAACATGAATCGGTCTATTACCATCATATCCAAGAATAAGCCTGCTTGGATATGGAGTATCATCAGGATATTCTTTTATTGTTTTACCATTCTGTATGACTTCTTTTATCGTATTGGGCGAAAAACTACGTTCTGCCATACGCCTAAAAACGTGTTCAGAAAAGAAATATTGCACAAACTAACCGCCTACTTTTATCCACAGCATTATAGCATATTTGAATTGTCCTACAAAGTATCTGATGAGTTTGCCCCGCAAGCTGTCTTGCGTGATTTTGCCTAAACCGGTATATTTCCAGATATTCCGGTTACAGATATTTTACGAGGTTTATTTATGGATGCACTCTTACATGATTTCTTAATGAATTCATCGGTTGTGATATCGTTGATTGTGCTTGTTGCAAGTTTATTTACGCTGAGTAAGGGTGCGGATTGGCTGGTAGACAGCGCGGTTGCCCTTTCGCTCAAATGGGGAATGCCCAAGATGGTGATCGGTGCAACGATTGTCAGCCTCGGTACAACGTTGCCCGAAGCGTCGGTGTCTACATTGGCGGCGATTAAAGGCAATGCGGAACTTGCGCTTGGAAATGCTATCGGCTCGATTATTGCGGATACGGCTCTCATTATCGGACTTGCCGCGATGCTTGGTACGGTGCCGGTCGATAAACGGCTTATTCACCGGCAGGGTACCGTGCAATTTGCAGCAGCGCTGCTGCTGACGCTTGTTTCGCTCCCCTTCTTTTCTCCGGGCAGGGAAGGAAAAATTTATCAGTGGATGGGTTGGATTTTTGTCGTGCTGCTTGCGTGTTATATGTATATCTCGTTCCGCTGGGCTAAGGAATCGATGGAAGAGAGCGAACAGGATACGGCAGAAGAAAATCAAAAACCGCTGTGGCTGTTGTTTGTGTGGCTGATTGCTGGAATTGCAACGGTGGTGTTGTCGTCCAAAATTCTTATCCCTGCGGTAGAAGTTTCCGCGATAAAAATAGGTATTCCGCAAAGCATCATCGCGGCGACTTTAGTTGCATTCGGTACGAGCGTACCCGAATTGGTAACCGCGATTACCGCCGTTCGAAAAGGGCACGGAGAACTTGCAGCGGGCAACATCATCGGAGCGGATATTTTGAATGTCCTTTTCGTATTGGGTGTAGCGGCGGCTGTTACCCCCGCGGGTATCCGTGTGCCGATAGATTTTTACTATCTGCAATTCCCGACTATGCTGTTGGTACTCGGTATTTTCCGCTTTTGTTCTACGCGTAAACGAAGCGTCATAACTCGGCTGCAAGGCGCGTTTCTTTTTATCTTTTACGTCGCATATATTATTCTCAACTTTACCTTACGACATATCACGAGCTAACAATGGGGCAAAAGAATAGGAACGGGAATTGCGAAAAGGTAATCGGCTCTTGAGGCATCCTTGTTTGCCTTAGATGTCTCGATCGGCAAGGCTGACATGAATATTATTTTACTACGAAAAGAGGAACTCTCTGAAGGATGTTTTTCTTTTTCTAAAACGGATGAACGTTTTTTACATATCAAAAAAGTGTTGAAGCTCGGTGTCGGTTCGACATTCAAGGCCGGGATTATTGACGGTGAAAAAGGCACTGCGGAAATCATTTCCTTTTCCGATGAGCTTCTGACCGCACGGTTTAGCGCATCGGCGGAGCAGGCTCCGGATAATGGAGACTGTCCGTCTTCCGCATTGCCGCATATCAGACTGATACTCGGTTTTCCGCGTCCCATCCAGCTTCGCCGTATTTTGCGGGATGTTGCAGGACTCGGTATTGAGGCGCTGTATCTGACGGGCACCGAGCTAGGAGAAAAATCCTACCTGCAGGCTGATATTGCCGCAGAGGCGGAGATAGAGCGGCTGCTGATCGACGGATGCAGCCAGGCCGGAGAAACTCATATCCCTACAGTGTACCGCGCCTATAGTTTGCGGCATTTTTTCGATCGGTATGAGGATGAGATACTGCCGGATCACCTACGAGCTGTGCTCGATGTTCCTTTTCAAGTTGAGCAAGATAAAATTGACCAAGCTCACATTGAACGAAAGCCCATTGAACAAAACCGCATTGTACACGGTGAAGACAGCAATCTGTATACCCCTGCGATTTATCCGCTGCCTCAGCTGCAGTGGGACGGGGCAAAAACGCTTTGGCTTGCCGTAGGGAATGAGCGGGGGTGGAGCTTGAACGAGCGGTTGCTCTTTGCCAAAAAACGGTTCACGGTATATGGTATGGGGCAAAGGATTTTGCGTACGGAAACAGCCGTTACTTCCGCCGTTGCAGTGTGTCTTGCATTATCCGGCGCGTGGAATACGGCGTTTGCGGAGGGGCGTGATGAATCAGGATCAGGTAAAAGAAATATTATTGCAGATTGAAGAGTCGGGACTTGAATTTTCGGTAACGTTTACCGGTAAGGCGAGTAAAAAAGTCAACGGGCTTTATAAGAGCGATACGCACGAGATACTGCTGCACAATAAAAATTTTTCCGTCGATAACGAACTGCTGTACACTGCGATCCATGAATATACGCATCATCGGCTCTGCGAACTTGACGGTACCCGTTCCGGCCGTGTGCATACGCAGCGGTTTTGGAGTTATTTTCACCGGCTGCTGCAAAAGGCGGAAGAGAAAGGGCTGTATAAAATCACTCTCGAAGAATCGCCTGAACTGCTCGAATTAACGGATACGATTAGGACAACCATCATGGCGGAGGACGGCAAGCTGATGAAAGAGCTCGGCAGGCTTTTGAGCAAGGCGCGGGTACTCTGTAAACAAGCGGGTGTCCGTTATGAAGATTATATCGATCGCGTGCTGTGCCTACCGCGGGCATCCGCTGCGACAATCGAAAAAATACATGCGTTTGACGTAAAGCCGGAACTCGGTTACGAAGCGATGAAGGTAGTTGCGAATATTGCCAATCCCGATAAACGTGCCGCAGCAGAGGAGCTTTTTTTACATAATAACAGCCCCGCGTTTGTACGCGACAGTGTGAAAACCAAACCGCAGGACGAAGACCCCCGCCGAAAGTTGGAAAATGAAAAACGGCGGATTGAACGCACAATTATAAGCCTTCAAGCGCGGCTCAGCGAATTGGAGGATACTCTTGCAAAGCTGCCCGTAACGCCGTTTATCTTCTGTTTTTTCTTTTTCTTACAGGTGCTTTCTCCCCTCGCTGCGGACAATACCGGAGCAGGCAGCGGACAAATTCCGATGCCTGCAATACCGGATATTCCCGAAGTTACCGTCGGCGGAGGCATCAGACGTCCGCCCGCGCCTCCCGCTATTCAGCCACCGATATTCCGGCAGCAAAACCGTAGTCTATTACCTGAACCGGAAACGGGCGGCAGCAAGACCGGCACAGCCGCTTCCGGCAAAAGCAGTACGGCAAAATCGGCAGCCATAGACGGACTTAATGCCAAAACTCTGTCGGCACTAACGCAGAACAGCGGCAATCTGGCGCTGCTCAATAATTTGCTCGGCAGCGATGCGGGATTAGGCGGCAATGCAGGCTTGGGTAATGTAACCGGTTTGGAAACCGATACGGGCGGCGCTGTTTTAACAAAGATTTTAAGCGAACTGGAAAAACTGCAAGCACAAACCGGCCAAGCTGCCGGCACAAGCGGCGGTACGATTACCGATACTGTCAATGCTGCAAGTGCTGCCGGAAATACCGGCGCGGGCAATGCGGCAAATACTCACACTGCGCTTGCACAAGGGGCTGCGGCGGAACTCATCCGGTTGCGGATAAACGGTAAGGAAATAAAAGACGATTTGGTTTACACATTCTGTTCAAGCCCCGCCGCGAACGGTTCGTTTTTATACGGAGCAGACCGCCGCTTTACCGTCAACGGCGCCGAACTGAACGAAACCGCTTATTTTTTATGCCGAAAGACGGAAGCGCAGCATTATGAAATTACGATGGATTTACGCCAAGAGCCGCTTAATGCCAATTCCTTTCTTTATAAGCTCCGTGAGCTCAGCCCCGTATCGGTAGAACAAACCTCTGACATCATCTTTTGGCATTATAAAGCTTCCGATCTCGAAGTGGAATTAATATTCAGAATTGTGCATCTCTAAAAGCTCGGTTAGCTTTTAGAGATGCACGACGAGTTTTGCTTTAAGTCTTTATATTATAATGACTTAAAGTAAAACATCGCAAATAAACTTAAGGGAAACCACTAAAAACTGCGGTTTTTAGAGGTTCTTAATTAAGGAAGCAAAGGCGTAAGACGCTCCCCGCATATCCCCGAAAAAATCCTTTTTGCCGTACGACGAAGTAGATGCACCGTATATTTCAAAAGGTCGCCTTTTGAAAATAGACGATGCAGATACGAGGCGCGAGCACAAATTAACCGCAGGCGTATCTTTGATACGTTGAGGATTAATTTGTGCGCAGCAACGAAGTAGATGTGTCGTATATTTTTAAACCAGCACTTTTGAAAATAGACGCCACAGATGCTAGGAGCGTACAAAAAACACCCGCAGGCGTACTTGTTGTACGTCGAGGACTGTTTTTTGTTAAGCGACAACGCAGATGTGCCGTATATTTTCAAAAGATCCCGAGGCGCTTAATCTCCTCGATCTTATCACGTATTACCGCCGCTTCCTCAAACAGCAGCATGTCGGCATATTCCGCCATCTGCGCTTCAAGCTTTTTGATGAGTTTTTTGCGGTCGGCGGGGTTCAAAATGTTGAAGCTGTTGACGAGAGGCTCCGTTTCGGCGCGGGCTGCGTCTTTTTTGATTTCCGCCTCGCGTACCAAAATATCTTCAATCGATTTTTTGATTGTTGTCGGCGTAATACCGTGTGCGTCGTTGTATGCTTGCTGGATCGAACGGCGGCGCGTGGTTTCTTCTATGGTTTCCTTCATCGCATCGCTGATGCGGTCGGCGTACATTACTACGCTGCCGTTGGCGTTACGCGCCGCCCGCCCGACAATCTGCACAAGACTGGTGGTTGAGCGCAAAAAGCCGATTTTGTCCGCGTCGAGAATACCGATAAACGACACTTCCGGCAAATCGATACCTTCCCGCAAGAGGTTAATCCCGATCAGCACATCGAACTCCCCTGCCCTCAAGCCTTTGAGGATTTCCACCCGCTCGATGGTTTCCACCTCGCTGTGAATGTACTTTACTTTAAGCCCCAGACCGGTCAGATAGTCGGTCAGGTCTTCCGCCATCTTCTTGGTGAGGGTGAGGATGAGGCTCCGCTCATCCTTTGCAATACGTTTTTTTACCTCACCGTAAATATGTTCCATTTGCCCCTCGCTCGGATGAATTTCGATGAGCGGATCCAAAAGACCGGTCGGACGGATCAGCTGTTCGACGACGCGGGTGGAATACTGAAGCTCCTTCGGACCGGGCGTGGCGGAAACAAAGATTGCCTGATTGAGCATCGCTTCAAACTCGTTGATTTTGAGCGGACGGTTATCCAGCGCGCAGGGGAGCCGGAAACCGAAGTCCACAAGGTTCTGCTTGCGGCTGCGGTCTCCTTCGTACATTGCGCCGATCTGCGGAAAGGTTACGTGGCTTTCGTCCATAAACAGGAGAAAGTCTTTGGGAAAGTAATGGAAGAGCGTCGCGGGCGGCTCCCCCGGTTTGCGGTTAGCAATCGGCGCGGAGTAGTTTTCGATGCCCGGACAATAGCCCATTTCCGAGAGCATTTCGATATCGTATTCGGTACGGGTTTTGAGCCGCTCAGCCTCAAAAAGCTTCCCCTGCGCTTTCAGCACTTCCAGCCGGGCGTCAAGCTCCCGCTTAATCCGCTCGATGGCATTGGGTATTGCATTCTCCGGCATAACAAAGTGCTTGGCAGGGTAGATCGAAAGTTCTTCATACTCTTGACTCACCTCTCCGGTTAGCGGATTAAAACGGCGGATGCGTACAATTTCTTCCCAGTCAAACTCGATGCGGTAGGCTTCCTCCATATAAGCGGGGAAAACTTCCATCACATCGCCCTTAACACGAAACCTGCCGCGTTCCAGCACTGCATCGTTCCGCTCGTATTGCAGGCTGATCAGCTGCTTTTTCAATTTTCCGGGATCGACGGTTTGCCCTTTTTCTATGGTGATACGTAAATCGCGCCACGATTCGGGCAAACCCAAACCGTAGATGCACGACACTGTTGAAACAACGATGACGTCCCGCCGCTCCATCAGGCTGAACGTTGCCGAAAGCCGGAGCCGGTCTATTTCATCGTTGATAGAAGCATCTTTTTCGATATAGAGATCCCGCGCCGGAACATAAGCCTCCGGCTGGTAGTAATCGTAATATGAAACAAAGTATTCGACGGCGTTTTCCGGAAAAAAGCCTTTGAACTCGCGGTACAGCTGCGCCGCAAGGGTCTTGTTGTGGCTGATAATCAGCGTCGGCTTTTGCACCGCTTGGATGATATTCGCCATCGTGAAGGTCTTACCCGAACCGGTTACGCCTTTCAGCGTTTGGAAACGGTCGCCGGCAAGTATACCGTCCGCAAGCTGCCGTATCGCATCTCCTTGATCCCCCGCCGGTTGGTAGTCCGCCATCAGTTTGAATTGTTTCATACTGTTACGCTAACAAATTGGGGCTGTCGTACCATAGGCGTTCAAGGTCGTAAAATTTCCGGGCGGTCGGACTCATTAGATGGACAACAATGGAACCGAAATCGAGCAGCTTCCATTCATCCCCGTCCGGGCTTTTTCTAATTGTCCGGTATTCTTCTATCTGCATCTCTTTCGCCGCTTCCATAATTTTACCTTCAAGACCGCCGGCTTGCTTTCCGCTCGATATAGTCGCAATAACAAAAAAATCAGTCCAAATATGAGCCGGCCGTAAATCGAGCACTACCACCGATTCCGCTTTAAGATCGCGCAGAAGCGTTCCGAATGTTAAAGCCGCCTGTTCAAAATTAACTTCCATATATTCTTATATCCTCTCTTTAAAACCGCATATCATTGGTGAAAATCTCTCAAACTTCGATTTTTAGAGATTTTCCGATGTGTACAGCGGCGTTCTTTTATTTTTTTTGCCGTACCGAATACCCGTTAAAATCCTTACCGAGTATCAGAGTAAAATCGACATTTGTTTCGCTGCCGGAATGATCATCACCGACTTGGGCGGATTCGATATTTTCGCAACGTACGACCTGCCCGACAATTTTTGCAACTGCCTCGTTGCCGATTCTATCGATTAAGACCGTATGTTCGACTCCCGTTTGCGACGCATTGCCGACACGGATAACGTCGTAACCGAAACTTTGATACAGCTCGGAGGCAGTCCGCGCGAGTCCGTTAATATCGGTTCCATTTAAAACTTCCAATGCATAAACCCGCTCCAACGTTGTTCCCTCTCTGGAGGCAAGCGCCGCAAGCGTCTGTCCGATAATTTCCTTTATCTGTTGGCCGTCGCGGAACGGGAAGAGTAACTCCTTTGAATCGACAATACGCACGGCGCCGGTTAACCGCTGAGGTACCAGCCGCTCCGAATCGATTTTACAAAGATATTCCAACAGCTGTTTTAAATTCCCCCCGCTCACATTGCTGTGCAGCAATGGGCTAAACACCTTAAACTGCTCTTTTTCGAGCATATCGGGATGCTCATATAAACTCCTAAGAAAAGCTAAAACAGCCTTTTGCTTGCGGGTTACCGCTTCCCCGTCCGCATCCGATTCGTCTTCATACAGCAGATAGTCGCGCACTTTGTCGCCATCCAACAGTACGGAGCCTGAGGGGAGCAGAACTTTTCCATATTTTTCGGTATCAATATCTATCGACGAAGGTATAAAAACTGAAATGCCGCCGAGTAAGTCGGTTAAGTGCATAAAATCGGTTAAGGAACATACAATATAAAAAGGAATAGAAATACCGGTCAGTTTTTCGATTTCTTCCTTATAAACTGCGGCTCCCTTTTCCGTATAGAGTGAACCGATATCTCCGGTACGTCCCAATTGAGGTAAAATCAGTCCGATATTCGCAGGAATATCGAACATTGCCGCACGCCGTGTTTGTGAATAGTGGGCGACGATATTCGTAGAAATCGGGACATTGTCATTTTCGATTATGAATAAAACCTTTAACACGTTATCATCGGAAAGCGATGTACTGATGGGGTCGATATTGAGATTCCGTGCCACAATAACTCCTGAAGGAATCAGCATAGCCAAGATGAGTACTAAAAAGATAATATTTTTTCCCTCTTTCAATTTCTTGCTCCCCTATTGATTGTATTTGTTTGGATATCCCTTGGATTCCGCCCATCCGGCACGGCATCTCTCTGGTTAAAAAACCGGTACGTTTTATAGGTAGAAGCCTGTACTTTTTTTCCTTTAGATTCTACAAAACCGATAACCTCTTTCAACACTTCAAGAAAGAGTGTATCGAGCGTCAGCTTCTCAACCTTCTCCCGTAAGTAACCGCAATTTTTCCTGCCCGGTTCAATTTTATCTGCAATATAGATAATCTTTCCCAATGCATCGAATTTTGCTGAAGCCGAGGTATGATACCGTACCGCATTTAAAACCGATTTTTTATGAATACCGTAATTCTCTTGCAATAAAACCGCTGCAGCCCGTCCGTGCAGCAGCTCCGAATTTGATTCTTCATCGGGAGTAACGGGATGTCCGTCTGTCCGCACCGTACCAAGCAAAAACTTGACAGATCGCTCTTTGCACATATCGTGAGAAATACCGGCGAGGTAGCAAAGCCGCTGCAGCCTATGCCCGTAACCGTAACGGCGGGCAAGGTCTTCCGCATAAGAGGCAACTCTGCGTGAATGTTCATAACGGTAGTCGGAAAGGTTGCGGCGTGCATCATTATCCAGAGCGGTGATGAGTCTTTCAATACGAATATCATTCATAGAGTTTGTGTTCTTTAATATACGAGTATACGGCGGAAGGTACAAGATATCGCCAGCTCTTTTTTTCTTTTATGGCAGCCCGTATTCCGCTGGAAGATACCGGCAGCAAGGCGTTATCGACCCTTAAATGAGGAACCCTGCCCGCGGAAGCGGCTTGTTCCGTCGAATACCGGTCGATAATGCGGTTTCCTACTATTATATCGGCATAATCGGGTATGTGTTCCGCTTCACGCCAGCCGCTAAAACCTTCCAGTAAATCATCGCCGATAATCAGCCCTATTTTTCCTTCGCACTGCGGATACTTTTCTTTTAAGAATTTCAGCGTATCGATGGTATACGAAACACCTTGCCGCTCTATCTCGCACGGTTCGCAGTAAAAGGCCGGATTATCGGCGATTGCAAGCTTTACCATTGCAAGTCTATCTGCGGCGGTACAGCCTGAGTGTCCGTCCTTAAAGGGAGATAAGAAAGCGGGGACAAAGGCGATGGTGTCGTACCCGTACCGGAGAGAAACCGCATCGGCAAGCATTAAATGACCGATGTGAATGGGATTATAAGATCCGCCCAATACAGCGAGCTTCATTTTTTGCCCTTCCGCTTGCGGCTTAAACTCACCGTTGCGCCGAATCCTTCCTGCTGTACGTAAACGGGATCTTCCAAGTCAGCATGCATAAAGCCGTTGTCCGCTGCGGGCTGCGCTCCGGTTTTTTGCGTAGCGCCGGCGCCGCTAAAACTTCCGGAGAGCTCGCCGCTGCCGTTAAAGCCGCCGGCGGTATTGCCGGTTTTGTCAAAAGGCTCTCTTTCGGCAGCATTCTCGAAATCGAACATGCCGCTTGCAGCCATGCCGTCCGCTAAACCTTCGGCGGTAAAGTCATCACCGGATGCCGCGTTGCCGAGTGCAGAGCTGCCGAATGCGGCGCTGAGTGACGATCCGCCGGAGATGCTCTCTGCAGATGTTTCAGCATTTTTGCCGGCGTCCGATGCGGCGAGCTCTTCCACCAGCGCAACAAATGCATCGCGTACCTCGTCCAATCCCCAACGGTTGAACACCGAAATACCGAGTACGGGCACATCGGAAAGTTTTTCCCGCAGGGTTTTGAGCCGCTCTTTTGTTCCCTCAAGGTCGAGCTTGGTTGCGATAATAACCCGCTTTTTTGCAGCCAATTCTTCCGAATAGGCTGCAAGCTCGCCGCAGAGGGTATCGTACGCGGTTAAATAATTGTCATCGGAAAGGTCGATCAAAAAGGCCAAACCCGCCGTCCGGGAAATATGCTTTAAGAACCGGATACCGAGTCCGACACCCTCCGAAGCGCCCTCCAGTATCCCCGGTATGTCCGCGATAATAATATCCTGCTCATCATCGATACGGAGTACGCCGAGGTTCGGAATCTTTGTGGTAAACGGATAGGGTGCAATCTTAGGACGGGCATTGGTAAAGTAATCGAGGAGCGATGACTTCCCCGCATTGGGAAAGCCGACAAGTCCGATATCGGCAATGATATTCAGCTCAATTTTAAGCCGGCGGGTTTGCCCCTCCTGTCCCGGCAGGGCGGTACGCGGCGCTTGATTGGTAGAGGTTTTAAAATGGCAATTTCCCCAACCGCCGTTACCACCGGTTAAAAACGGAATAAGCCCGTCTGTCCTATCGCCGAAATCGTAGATAAGTTCACCCGTATCGGCGTCTTTAATAATGCAGCCCGGCGGCAGCGGAATAATACAGTCGGCTCCCTTTGCACCGAAACGCTTTGAGCCTTGTCCGTCCAAACCGTTTTTTGCTCTAAATACCCGCTTATGGCGTAAATGCACAAGCGTACGCATATTCCGTTTAATCTCAAACAGCACATTGCCGCCGCGCCCGCCGTCTCCGCCTGCAGGGCCGCCCTTAGGTACGTATTTTTCCCGCCGGAACGCAATACAGCCGTTTCCGCCCTTTCCCGATGAAACTTCGATTAAAGCTTCATCTGCAAATTGAATCATCGCGTTGTTTCCTTCTCGAAAAAAAAGCCGGCATTGGAGCCGGCTTACAACAAGTACCCTCTAAAAAATTCAATTTTCAGAGGGTCTCAATATCATTGCGGAATTAACCGCTCGTCCATCCCTACGCTTGCGTTACAGATGCTAAATGTCTGCCGTTGCGGTGATGATACACAACCGTACCGTCTACAGTTGCAAATAAGGTATCATCTTTGCCGCGGCCGACATTGTCGCCCGGATGGATGGGAGTTCCGCGCTGACGGACTAAAATGGAACCGGCTTTTACCGTCTGTCCGCCGTATACCTTAACGCCCAAATATTTAGGGTTTGAATCTCGTCCGTTTTTTGCACCGCTTCCGCCTCGTTTCCGTGCCATAGTAGCCTCCTCGTATCAGATAAGCATCTGTGTGCTTACCGCTGTATCTTTTTGCATTGAACCGCTTGCGGATATTCTTCCTGTAAAGAAGCTATCCCAAGCCATAAAAATTCCGCTGCATACCGTAATTTTTCGCTTTGCGTTTCATCATAGTTAAGAACCCGAAAAGAAAGCGAACCGCGCCGTTCCGCACTGACATCAGCTTGCACGGAACCGAGCGCCTGTACAGTCGTCCTTAAAAGGATCGTTACGGCTGCACACACAATATCATGTCCTTTCACGCCGCTATTCGCATGGCCGGAAGCTTCAACGGAAAGAAGATGTTCCTCTTCGTCAAGCTCCAAAAGGACTTGTATCATTCCGCGCTTATACTCCGGTAATCGAATTAACCGTTAAATAGGTATAGTGCTGGCGGTGCCCGATTGTACGGTGATAGTCTTTCTTGCTCTTGTACTTGTAGACAATCACTTTCTTATCGCGCATACCCTCTTCAACCGTTGCAGAAATCTTTGCACCCGCAACGTAGGGAGCTCCAACCGAAACCTTACCGTCGTTATTAACCAATAAAACGGTATCGATATCGATAGCCGTTCCCTGCGGTTCGTTGATTTTATCTACCAGAATCTTGGAACCTTGTTCAGCCTTATACTGTTTGCCTTTATATTCAAAAAGTGCGTACATAAAAACCTCTGTTCATGCCTTCGCGGAATCATTTGTCATCGGACAAATAAATCCGTTTGTTTTATAGATTTGCGCATGACGATATACGAACGGGTGTACATCATCAAAACTAAACGGTTGATTTCAAAATATAGCATAAAAAACCTTGAGAGGTCAAGCTATTGATTCGATGCAAACACATCGGATTTTCTTAGGCTTTTCGGTATATTTACCGATACCTCTCATAGAACTCTTTGTTTTTTACTATACCTTACCGCTAAAGGAGGATTTTAAATGAGAAAATCATTGTTGCCGTGCATCTTATTCGGCTTAGTAATAATTGCCGCGGGCTGTAAAACGGCTCCTGCAGATAAAACCCCCGACCCCATACCGATGGAAAATACAGAAGAACTTTCAGGCAAACCGCAAACAATACAGGCTACGGACGAATCCGCAACCGCGCAAAAACAGGATACCGCCGAACAGCCTTATACGGCTTCCGCCAAAATTACGGATATTTCCTTGATGATAGAGCAAGCCGACGCTTCCTTTGTTTCCAAACAGCATAAGGGCCAGGGGAAGATGTTTGTTACGATGCTCGCAAAATATCAAGGCGCCCTAAAGGTGCAAGATTTTCAGGAAGCATTTTTTGCATCCCCAGCCGATGTATGGAGCCTTGATGCAGCAAATGCAAAAGGTCTGATCGAAATCGACAAAACTGATAAATTATTGCTGCTAAAGCATCTTTCTGCGGGAGAAGGCGAAGGCGCCGCTGCGCTCGGTAAATGGTTTGCGTCGATTACGCTTGCAGGCCAGAAGCCTTTTGAAAAAGAATTGAATGTAACCGGAATCGGAGGTCAAACGGTAAAGGTTACGACCGATAAGGCGGTTAAAGGGAGAACGGCAAAAAAGTCCGTTCCGCTTATCGTTCCCGTTGCAAAAGCCGAAAACGAACAGCAGGCGCTCGCGATGCCGGTTATTCACTCCGTTTCCCGCGATGCGGATACAATCGAAATTATCTTTTCAATTAACGATCCACGAGTTAAAAATGCCTATTTTTATTTTGACGTGCCGGGAGAAGAATACTACCGCGATTCCGGCTCGATGATCGATGCAACGGGAAAGCCGGTAAACGGCTGCCGTTCATTTTCTACCGACGGTAAAAAATGCCAGTATGTACTCCGCAGAGATTCGAGTAACAGGAGCTGGTTTGGAAAGGCAACCCGATGTTTTCTCGTAGTTTCCGATGTAAACCGTGTTGCCTCTCCTTGGGAAGAACGGCACCGCAGTGTTAGTGCTGCATCACGTATCACAAAATAGCGACTATGGCGGGGTAATGAGGTATTCTTTTGAATACCTCGCCATCCATAGCAGAATTAATACGGCTCGATATCTTGCAACGTGCTAATAAAAAGATCATCCAGCCACCACTTCAACCTGACATTGCTTCGCAAGGCAGGCGAAGTGTGTTGTTAGGTTGATTAACTAAACTATCGAGTACCCAAATATCTAACTGCCGTTATTGACTCCTTTGCAGCAACATGTATCTCTTTTTTCGGCTATACTATTATTTCGATACTATTTGCCTTTGCAGCAAAAGCGGACATCGATCAAACCGAAGTAAATATCAAGGTATTAGGACAATTTATTGCGCCGTTGGTGGCAACCTTTATTTGTGCAATGACAGGAACCGGTAAAATTATTTTAAAACATTTCGTTTTATATGCGGTATCCGCTTTATCGATTTTGATCTACGGAAAAACAATTTTAGCTTCGGCTGAATTACTATATGCTCTATCGGCGCCGATATTGCCGGTAATAATCTCATTTTTATTAATGAATCGAAAAAGGAAAAACGGTGATGTTTTGAAAAAGCAACCCAACACCGACTAACTTATCAATAGAGCAATCCTCATTGCAGGTTTAACGGGGTGGCGAAAAACATCCGTGTTCGTTCTGATACGTTGAGGATTAATTTTTTCGCAGCAACGGCATATCGTAAAACATACTCTCCGTAAGCCTTTTGAAATAGACTGTTAAGCAGTTGTACATCCGTGTACCTCTCTACCGATGTACGTCCATGTACATCGGTAGAGGACAAGTTTTGTTCCAAAACTTGTTTCTGACTTATTTCCCGCCCATCCTTGGGCGTTCTGACGACGAGATTTGTGCTCAGTACCGCCACGGATGGCGGGCGTATTAAGCAGAAACGATGTTTTGCCTTTGGCAAAACTTGCAAGTCAATTTACAACACGGATGTTGTAAATTGACGCAACTCGCTACTGCTTATAGCCACTGCCATCCTTGGCAGTTTTGATACGTTGAGCGGCGGCACGGATGCCGCTCGTATTAAGCAGAATCAAGTTTGACAATGGTCAAACTTGTGTTCAGCGAAGTACACGGACGTACTTCGCTGAACGAGCGACCCAGTAGATGCGTCGTATATTTCAAAAGGTGTTGCTAGGGTAGATACGCCGCATTAACATTCCTCAACGCATCGAAGAGCTTACGCTTTAACTCATAGTTACCGTCCGTAAGCTTATCCAATCGGGAACGAGCGGTTTTTCTGCCTGAATTATCCTGATAGCAGCATGTACAGGTAGAAGAAATATACCCCTGCATTTCTGCATGACGCACAATCATCGGGATGTCGGCGAGGCAGAGCGGACGGATAAAGGTCAACGGAAATTTATCGAACTTCAATACCGGAGGCATCGCGGCGAGTTCGCCCTTGGTGAGTGCATTCATCAGCGCCGTTTCCAGAATATCGTCCAAGTGGTGTCCGAGCGCAATTTTATTAAAGCCGTACTCCTGCGCATATTTGCTCAGTTCCAAGCGGCGCTGGCTGGAACACCACCAGCAGTTCATCTTCTTGCCGGTTTTAAGCCGTTCCAGCACCGAAATAGTTTTAACGGTTAAATCAATGCCCCAGCTCTTAAAGCGTTCCGCCAATTCAGGCGCGAACTCTGAGCCGATATCCGTAGCGATATGGAGTGCAGCGGCTTCAAAAACCGGGTGCCGGCGTTGGAGCCGTGCTGCAAAATATTCCGTAAGGGCGGTTGAATCCTTTCCACCGGAAGCGGCAATCAAAATCCGATCGCCGGCTTCGATCATGTTGTATTCGGAAACAGCCTTATCGATTGTTCTAAACAGTTTAGGATTCGGCATGGTGAGCGGCGAGGCACGCAATAGGAATAGGCGACCGGAACTGCCGGTATAAAGTGCGGCGCAGCATCATTGATGTCCGTTCGCACCGGCATCTATATAACTGTAGAGCGTGTATTTGGAGATGCCGAAATAATTCGAAACCTTATCTCCCGATTTTGTAATTAAAAAAGCACCCGACTGATTTAAAAATTTAATAGCGGCAATCTTATCGTCTTTATTCATCAGCGCAACCGGCTTTCCCACAATGCGGACGGATTGCTCGATCAGTTCATCTAAAAGATCATTCACATTTTGCGGGATATTTTCCGGTTCATTTTTAACGCTAACAGGTGAAACAAGCTGCTGCAATACGGTTTCGGCCATCTGCATCGGTGTAATATCAAAGTTAATCGAAAGCACCGCTTCAATAGAACTATTTTCGTCTCTGATAAACATACTGCTCGATTTAAGAATACGTCCGTCTTTTGTTTTTGTCAGATAGCTGAGTTTATCTTCCAGTGTTTTATGATCGCTATGCAGCGCTTCAAGCACCACGTGAGACGGCCCGTCGCCTATTTTTCGCATGGTAACATTGCCGTTTTCTATAATGACAATCGAACTGTTGGTATAGTCGGCTGTAAGATCATGCACAAGGACTTCGCAATTATTACCGAAGTGAACTGCAATACCGTGTGCAATTTGCTGCAGCAGTGTAAGGGTGTGTTTAGACATCATAGTATATTATTCCTTTCGCAGTTTATGTATAGCTTGATTAAGCTGCTGCACCGTGGCATTTTGAGGATCGGCTTCGACGGCTCTTTGTAAATAACCAACAACGGTGTCCGTATCGGCATTGCCCGCCATTAAATACGAATAGGCTGTTAAGTACCATGCAAGCTGTAATTCGGCAGGAGACAAATCTCCCGTTTCTGCAGCACTTTTGTATTCGTCGCCTGCTTTAAGATAATTGCCCTGCTGCGCAAAGTTTTTAGCCCGTATGTCCGCACCCATCAGCACGTATTTGCCTTTTAATCCCGTCCGGTTCCCGGGATCGAGTGCCGGTACCTGCATACGCAAGGCATCATAACGGTGTGCCTCCGCATTACCGACCGCATTTAAAAAAGCATCGATCGCCTGCGCCTTTTCCGGCCCCTTTGTGCCGGCGATGCGTTTCCGTGCTTCAACTACGTTTGTCCGCTGTGCCGTTAATGCCTCAATTTTTTCCATCAGCTGCGCTTCGGTTTTTATATCCGCTTCGATAACAGCCGCTGCATACATATCTTGTTCCGCAGTCTGTAATACGATAAAAGGAACTTCCGGTACCGCATATTCGGCAAACAGCAGATAATTTTTTTGCGCAGCTTCCCGTTCATTTTCAGAAGGGTTATGCAGCAAATCGATAAACAGGGCTGTATAGTTTTTTACCAGCTCCGTTTTGCATGATTCGGTTAAAATATTTTTTGAAAAATCTTGCGCGTCTTGTGACCAATCGGATCCGGTAAAGATAAGCAGGATGTCTTTATCGTTCTTGCCCGAATTACGAGCGGCTAATCCGCTTTTTTCCGCCGGCGAAGTAGAAACACAGGCACCGAGCATAACGGCCAAGCAGAATCCGATACATAATAATCCATATCGATATATTTTTTGCATAGAGCAATTATAGCACTAAATAAAAAAACCGCAAAGATGCTTTTTTGATTGCCCTGTTAGTTAGACTGTTGATTTTACCGCTAAAATCGGTACAATCGGCATAAGAAAATCTCTAAAAGCCGACTTGAGTTTTTAGAGATACCCATAGCTCCAACTTTGAGGTTTCTATGATTCTGTTTATCTCGTTTCTTATCATTTTGGCAATGCTGTCGACCAAAATCAGCGATAAATTCGGGTTGCCGCTCCTTATCGGTTTTATTCTTATCGGTGTTCTTGTTGGCGGTGATGTCTTAAATTTATTCTATTTTGATAATGCCCTTTTAACAAAAAAAATTGCTGATATCCTGCTGATCTTTATTATTTTTGACGGCGGATTTTGCATTACAAAGGAGACGTTTCAAAGAGTTGCCGGCCCGTCGATGACGCTTGCAACCCTCGGTGTTGCACTTACTTCCGTGACGCTTGGATTTTTAATTCACTTTATCCTTAAACTAGAGTTAACCTATTCGATGCTGATTTCTTCTATTATTTCTTCTACCGATGCCGCTGGTGTTTTTATGATTACCAAGTCCAATCCGATTAAGGATAAGCTTGCCGCAACGCTCAATGTTGAATCCGCTGCGAACGACCCAATGGCGATTTTGCTTACCCTCACCTTTGTGCATATTGCAACAGGGGCTTTTAAGTCCCCAGCCTTGGCGGTAGCAGAGCTTATTTGGCAATTTGTCGGCGGTATCATTATCGGCTACTTTGCTTTTCAAATTTCGATATGGCTGTTTAACCGGCTGCAGTCGGATAACAGAGGAAACTATAATGTGCTGATACTGGGATGTGTGCTGCTTGGATACGGCGCGGCGGAGCTCTGTCAAGCAAACGGGATTATCGCAGTGTTCTTTATGGGTTACTGGATCGGTAACACCGCTTTTCCTGCAAAGCGCAGCGTCGGAAATTTTCTCGAAAGCATTTCTACAATCTTTAATATCACACTTTTTATTATGCTGGGGCTTTTGTCATTCCCACACCATTTTGTTCATATCTGGAAAGAAGCGCTCATTATTGTCGGTATTATGATGTTTGTCGCCCGACCGCTTGCGGTATTGGTTTCCACGTTTCCGTTTCAATATACACGGAAGGAAAAGTTTTTTTTAATGTGGGGCGGCATCAAAGGTGCGGTTCCGATTGTTCTTGCAACCTATCCCCTTGCAAACGGGTTGGATAAGGACGGCTTTATTTTTAACTCTATCTTTTTTGCCGTTTTTCTTTCCTGCATTATTCAGGGAACCACGCTTGCTCCGCTTGCTCGACTGCTTAAATTTACCGACCCTAAAAAACCGGAATCGCTGTATTCGGTTGAGCTGTATTCGCTGAAAGCAAGCGATATCGATATCTTCGATATTTATATTGAAGATCATTCCGGCAGCATCGGTCAAAAAATCAGTGCGCTTCACCTTGATAAAGATACGCTTATCAGTTCAATCGTACGGGGAGGAAAAATCATCTTTCCTAAGGGCGATACCGTTATTCAAAAAGACGATATATTGTACGTACTTGCCCACTCGGCAAAAATAAAGGAAATTACGGATAAACTTAACGAACCGGCTCAATAAACAAGGGGCTGCATCGTTTTTTATAGCACGCCGGCAAAACTGTTTTGCAGCCACCCGTTTTTATACTTGTTTCAGCTGCCTTGACTTTTTACCGCTGTTCGGCTATTATCATCTATCTTTATAAATAAGGAGTGTGTTCACGTGCCCTGCGGAAAAAAACGGAAGCGACAGAAAATAGCAACGCATAAACGAAAGAAGAAGCTTCGAAAGAATAGACATAAGAACAAGTAATAAATAACCTCTAAAAATACGATTAAACTTTTTAGAGGTTTTCAGTAATCTTGCATCCTTCTTTATTATATCCGTATATACGTAAGTATATAAGCATAAGAAGAAAAGAATTTACTTATTCACAAGATTATTATAGGCGTATTGTTCTATCGCTTTCACTACGGTGAGAAAGGGCTTTGTTGAGTATCTTCACAGCCCTTTTTTTATGTATTCGGCAGTTCACTGAGCATCTACATGAATAAAAACGTACTCTTATCAATACGGGAACCGAAAGACCTGCAGTCTCTCTCTCGAGAGGAGCTTCGTATATTAGCTCAGGAAATGCGCAGCATTATTTTGGAAACGGTAGGCGCAAACGGCGGTCATCTTGCCAGTAATCTCGGCGTTATAGAATTGACAATCGCGCTGCATCGGGTGTTTTCAAGTCCTAAAGACGCAATCATCTGGGATGTAGGGCATCAATCCTATCCGCATAAACTTTTAACCGGACGGTATTATAATTTTCCGACACTCCGTTTAAAGGATGGGCTTGCAGGATTCCCCAAACGGGAAGAAAGCCCGCACGATGCATTCAATACCGGACATGCTTCTACCTCAATTTCGGCGGCTGAAGGGATTTTAACCGGACGGCAACTACGGCGCCAAGACGGAAAGGTTATTGCCGTTATCGGTGACGGAGCGCTAAGCGGAGGAATGGCCTTTGAAGCGCTTTTAAACGTTACGCCTCAAACTAAAAATCTGGTTGTTATCCTCAACGACAATAAAATGTCCATTTCGCCGAATATACGGGCAATTTCCGAATATCTCAGCCGTTTAACCGTGCGGAAAGGATACCAGCAGTTTAAGTATGTCTTTGACACCGCTGTCGGTAAAATTCCGTTTGTAGGCAAGCGAATCAATTTTTTAATTCATCGGCTAAAACGGGGCGCCAAAGGAATTTTTTATAGAAACAACCTTTTTACTGACCTCGGCTTTGAATATGTCGGTCCCTTAAACGGGCACAACGAAAAAGAACTTGAAAAGGTATTCCGAAACGTTAAAAACATTGAGGCGCCGGTGCTCATTCACGTTGAAACCAAAAAAGGCAAGGGATATCCGCTTGCGGAAAACAACCCTTCCGCTTTCCACGGTATCGGGCCGTTTAATATTGCCGACGGAAAGATAGAAAAGGCTCATACCAATTCTTTTACGGAAGCATTTTCCCGGATTATCACCGAGGAAGCGGCAAAGCGGAAGGATATTGTAGCGATTACCGCTGCAATGGCGCAGGGAACAGGGCTTCAACAGTTCCAGCAGCAGTATCCCGAGCGCTTTTTTGACGTTGGTATCGCCGAACAGCATGCGGTAACCTTTGCCGCAGGGCTGGCCGCGGCCGGTTTACGGCCTATCGCAGCTATTTACAGTACGTTTTTGCAGCGGGCTGTGGATCAAATCATCCATGACGTTGCGCTGCAAAAACTGCCGGTTATCTTTGCGATAGACCGTGCGGGAGCGGTTCCCTATGACGGCGAAACCCATCAAGGTTTTTATGACATCTGCTTTTTGCGCAGTATCCCCAATATGACGGTGCTCGCTCCTGCGTCGGCAGCGGAAATGCAGGAAATGTTCCGGTTAGCCTTGCAGTTGGAAGCTCCTGTTGCAATACGCTATCCTAAGAATACTTGTGCGCCTGAATGCCCCGCATTTTCGCTGCCGATGGAAACCGGCCGCGGCGTGTTCGTAACAGAATCGGAAGACAGCGGCTTACTGTTGGTATGTACAGGAGGCATGTTCCCCGAAACAACTGAAGCGGCAGAGCTGCTCCGGCGGAAAAACATCTCCGCCGATATTTACAATCTCCGCTTTTTAAAACCCATCGACGAAGCATTCTTTTTGGAACAGGCAAAAAAATATCATTCCATTCTCTTTATCGAAGACGGCGCGTATATCGGCGGCGTAGGCCACTACCTTGAAGCGCTGATACACAAACAACGTTTAGATATAAAAACGGCAGTACGTGCCTTCCCCGATACGGTTTTTATACAAGGTTCACGGCAAGATATTCTTGAATGCGCAGGATTGACCGGTGAGCAGCTTGCCAAAGCCGCATCGGCTCTCTGCCGTTAAGATACAAAACAGCAATCGCACCACCTGCCTATTTTTACAGGGCAACCGCATTATAAAATATTTGCAGCGGGTGCCTTCCTTCTGTGCGAAATTTCATAGGTATAAGGTGAGCGTCTACAATGACGCCGCTCACCTTAACCATCAAGTTTTCTTTCGAAAACTTGCGTATTGATGTGTGCGCTTTTCGCGCACGAATGCAACAGTTTCCAAAATTCATATTTTGTTCAACTGTTGCATTTTAAGGAAATAAAATTTCGCACATTTTTCCAGCAAAGGGGGAAACACATCAGGCAGAATAGATAAAAATCGCGGAAAAATTGAGACTGTGAGACCATTTGAACCGCGAAGAGGTTCAACTCTGGTCGAATAGTCTCAATTTTTCCGCGGGGGTGTTAAAAAAACGGCCTGATGCGTTTCCCCTGCATATTTGCAAAAGTATCCTTGTAAATTTGTGGAAATGCTTGTACAATAGTACAAGCGTTTACTTTTTTGCAGGTAACTTTGGGCAGGTAGTATGGAAGTAAAGAAAGAGCGGTTCGGGATGCTGTCATCGGGAGATGCGGTATCGATTTTTACGGTTTCTAATGGCACAATGTCGTTTTCGGCAATCGATTACGGCTGCTGTATTACCGCGATTTTATTACCCGCAGCAAAGGGCGGATATGACGATATCGTGCTGGGTTATTCAACGCTCGAAGGATATATCCGCAATAAACCTCATTTCGGTTCTATTGTCGGACGATGTGCAGGCAGGATTTCAAATGCCCGCTTTTCTATAGAAGAAAAATGCTATACACTGACCCGCAATAACGGCGGAAAGCATTGTTTGCACGGCGGTTATCCCCTGTATGACAAGCAGCTGTGGCAAGCGGAACCTATTTCCGGCAACGATGAGGCGGGTATCCGTTTTTCCCGAATAAGTCCTGACGGAGAACAAGGTTTTCCCGGAGAAGTCCAACTTACCGTTTCGTATACCCTCAACAAAAACAATACTATCACGCTTCGGTACGAAGCTCATACAACAAAGACAACACCAATCAATCTGACAAACCATACCTATTTTAATCTCAATCCTGCCGGAATGGAGGCAGATGGCGGTTATATTTCGGCGCTTAATCATCAGGTACAGCTTTTGGCAAGCCGCTATGCAGAAGTTGACGCTTTGCTTATACCGACAGGCAAGTTGGTGTCGGTAGAAGGGACGCCGTTCGATTTCCGTACGCCGAAGCTGTTACCGCAGGATTTTGCTCAATTGAAAAACGGCTATGACGATACATGGCTGCTTGATGCGGATGGTGCGGACGATGTTCCGCTTACTGCGGTTGTAACTGAGCCGGTAACAGGCAGGGCGCTGCGTATTTATTCAACACAGCCGGCAATTACGATGTATACCGCAAACTTTTTAAACGGAGAGCAAGGAAAGAACGGCGATGTGTACAACAAGCACTCCGGCGTGTGCTTTGAAACTCAGCATATACCGGATTCGCCCAATCGTCCTGAGTTCCCTTCCGTATGGGTTCATCCCGGCGAAGTATATCGGCACGAAACGCAGTGGCGCTTTACAGTTTAGCGGTAAGGAGTAAACAGCGCACAATTGGGAATAGATACTATCGGGGTTATAACGATACCGGATAAATGCTATACTTATAGTTGAGATTGATATAATAGAAACTGATCGAGCCTGTTATAAAATCGATACAAACAATATGACGATACATACATAAGAGAGGTGAGTTGATTATGGAAGTTCAGTTACAGGATCTTGTTGAAAAGATCAAGCAGGATGGTATTGCTTCTGCTGAACAGCAAGCTGCGGGTATCATTGCCGAAGCGGAGAAAAAGGCAAAAGCTATCGTTGCGGATGCGGAAAAAGAGGCTGAAACCTTGCTCAAAAAGACCGAGGTCGAATCCCAACGGTTTACGAACGCTTCGGAGGCTGCCGTTAAACAGGCTTGCCGCAATGCGCTCATCGCCTTTAGAGAGGGTGTTGTCGATTCGTTGAATGCCCTCATAAAAACGGAAACAGCGGCGGCGTATAACAGCGATGTGCTTAAAACGCTGATCCCCGAAGCGGTAAATGGCTGGATTAAAACAAACGAAGCCGATATTGCCGTTATTCTTTCCCCGGAAGATGCGAAAAAGCTCGAAAGTTCGCTGCTTGCCGCATTCAAGAAAGAGATTGAAAAAGGCATCGAGGTTAAATCCGATGCTCAGCTCGCAGGCGGCTTTAGAATCGGGGTCAAGGACGGTTCGGCATATTACGACTTTTCTGCAGAAGCGGTCGCCGACTTATTCTCCGCCTATATCAGCTCACGCGCGGCACACCTTCTCAAGGATGCGGTAAAGGAGTTATAAGGAGTGGCTTCATACTATTATTTGATGGCGCAGCTGCCGTCAATTATGCCGCACACCGATCCGCCGCTTTCTTACGCGCAATTTAAAGAGCTTGCCCTGCGGTTTTTAACTGAAAAAGATGCCGCCGTGCTGGAATCTTTAACGCTTGTTCCGCCCCGCGAGGCTGTCCATACGGCTTCTGCGGTGGTGAACGAATGGTATGCGTTTGAACAAGAACTGCGGTTTGCGCTTGAACAAATGCGCGCTGCAAAGCTGAAACGGGATGAGCGGATTGCTCCTGCAGAAACACCTGCTTCCGCCTTTGATATCGGCGCTATTGTGCGCGGGGTTTCCAACATCGATGACCCCTTAGCGGCGGAACGGTATTTGCTGAATGCGCGGCTTGCGGCGGCAGATCAGCTGCGGAAACTGCATTTTTTTGATAGCGAAGCGGTTTTCGGCTATGGAATTGTATTACTGTTGAGCGAACGGGCTTCAAAATTTAAGATGGAAACCGGCCGCACAGAATATCACTCAATTTATACACAAATTCTCGGAGAAAAGATATGAGAGGAACGAAAGGAAAGGTAGTCGGTATTAACGGGAATATGGTCAGCGTTGAGTTTGACGGTCTGGTTACGTTAAACGAAGTTGGCTACGTCCATATCGGCGACACCAAATTGAAGAGCGAGATCATCCGTATACGCGGCTCCGTTGCTCAGATGCAGGTATTCGAAATTACTAAGGGTATCCGCGTCGGTGATGAAGTTGAGTTTACCGGAGATCTCTTGTCGGTTGAACTCGGGCCGGGGCTGCTCGGCAGAGTGTATGACGGTTTGCAGAACCCGCTCCCCGACCTTGCAGAAAAGGCGGGGTACTTTTTGGAGCGCGGTATCTATTTGAATGCGCTTCCTACCGAAGCACAGTGGGATTTTACACCGGTTGCACAGGTTGGCGATACGCTCGTGCGCGGCGATGTGCTGGGAACCGTGCCGGAGGGGAACTTTACCCACCGGATTATGCTTCCCTTCGGTATGTACAGCACATACATACTTTCTTCCATTAAACCGGCAGGACAGTACACCGTACACGAAACCATCGCCGAGGTAACCGACGAGCGCGGTAAAAAGTACCCGCTTACGATGAGCTTCCGCTGGCCGGTAAAGCGTGCCATCGACTGCTATACCGAACGGCTCAAGCCCTCCGAAACGCTTGTTACCAAAATCCGCACCGTAGATACCTTCTTCCCGGTAGCAAAGGGCGGAACCTACTGTATTCCGGGGCCGTTCGGTGCCGGTAAAACCGTTTTACAGCACGCAACCAGCCGTAACGCAGAGGTTGATATCGTTATCATCGCCGCCTGCGGTGAGCGCGCCGGTGAAGTTGTAGAAACCTTAAAAGAATTCCCTGAATTAACCGACCCCCGCACGGGACGTACCTTGATGGAGCGGACGGTTATCATTTGTAATACATCGTCGATGCCGGTTGCGGCGCGCGAGGCTTCGGTTTATACCGGCGTTACCCTTGCCGAATACTACCGCCAGATGGGGCTTGACGTTCTGCTCCTTGCAGACTCCACCAGCCGCTGGGCACAGGCTTTGCGCGAAATGTCCGGACGCTTGGAGGAAATCCCCGGTGAAGAAGCCTTCCCCGCCTACTTGGAATCCTACATTGCAGCGTTCTATGAGCGCGCCGGTATTGTCCGCTTAAAGGACGGCAGCAAAGGCTCTGTAACGATCGGCGGTACGGTTTCCCCCGCAGGCGGTAACTTTGAAGAGCCGGTTACGCAGGCGACGCTCAAAGTTGTCGGCGCATTCCACGGTCTTTCCCGCGAACGCTCCGATGCCCGTAAATATCCCGCCATCCACCCGCTCGATTCATGGTCAAAATACCCGAGCGTACTCGGCACGGCGCAGGTGGAATACGGCAGAGGAATGCTCCGCCGCGGTACCGAAGTTGAGCAGATGATGAAGGTTGTCGGTGAAGAAGGTACCAGTATGGAAGACTTTATCGTCTACTTGAAGGGCGACTTCCTCGACGCGGTTTATTTACAGCAAAACTCCTTCGATAAGGTTGACGATGCCGTTTCCGTAGAGCGTCAGCGCTATATTTACAAACTGATCCTGCGCATATTGGGCTCTCAGTTCTCCTTTAATACCAAGGATGAAGCCCGCGCATACTTTAACAAGCTGCGCCAGTCCTTTATCGACTATAACTATTCGCCGTGGGAATCGCCGGAATTTAAGAAGCACGAAGCAGCTATTACCGGAGCGCTTTCCGATAAGGCAACAGGGCTTGATGAAAAAGCGGCAAAACTCATAAAAGAAGCGGAGGCACATCATGAAGAAAGTGTACAGTAAGATTGAATCCATTAACGGTTCGGTTATAACCGTCAAGGCTGAAGATGTGTCCTACGGTGAGCTTGCGCAGGTTCAGACAAGCTTTGGCACCTCGCTCGCGCAGGTCAATAAGCTGGATAGAGGGCTTGTTTCGTTGCAGGTATTTGCAGGCGGACGCGGTGTTTCCACCGGTGATGAAGTACGCTTCCTCGGTCGGGAAATGCAGGTAAGCTTTTCCGATGACTTACTCGGACGTATCTTTAACGGTTCAGGTGAGCCGCGCGACCAAGGCCCGATGCTCAAGGACAATATGGTAGAAATCGGCGGCCCGTCCGTAAACCCGTCCAAGCGTATTATGGCGAAGCGCATGATCAGAACTGGTATTCCGATGATCGACGTATTCAACACCCTCGTGGTTTCCCAGAAGCTGCCGATTTTCTCAAGCTCCGGTGAACCCTACAACGAACTGCTCGCACGTATTGCAATGCAGGCTGAGGTTGATGTCATCGTACTCGGCGGCATGGGGCTTAAATACGACGACTATCTCTACTTTAAGGACACGCTGGAAGAAGCGGGCGCACTGAGCCGCACGGTAATGTTCGTGCACACCGCCGCCGATCCGACGGTAGAGTGCTTGATGATCCCCGATATGTGTCTTGCGGTCGCCGAACAGTTTGCACTCAAAGGCAAGGACGTACTGGTGCTTTTAACCGATATGACCAACTTTGCCGATGCGATGAAGGAAATCGCCATTATACAGGAGCAGGTTCCGTCCAACCGCGGTTATCCCGGCGACCTGTACAGCCAGCTTGCCGCCCGCTACGAAAAGGCGGTTGACTTTGACGACGCAGGTTCGGTTACCGTTCTTGCCGTTACCACCATGCCCGGCGACGACGTAACGCACCCCGTTCCCGATAACACCGGATATATCACCGAAGGTCAGTTCTATCTTAAACACGGACGCATCGAACCGTTCGGAAGTCTTTCCCGTCTCAAGCAGAACGTCAACGGCAAGACCCGCGAAGATCACCGTGCGCTTATGGACAACATGATCAAGCTCTATGCGTCCTACAAGGACACGCTTGAGAAAAAGTCGATGGGCTTTATGATGAGCGAATGGGACGGCAAGCTGCTGAAATACGGCGAGCTGTTTGAAGCCCGGATGATGGACTTGTCGGTGAACATTCCGCTTGAGGAAGCGCTCGATAACGGATGGAAGATTCTTTCGTCCTGCTTTACTCCTGAGGAAACCGGTATTAAGTCCGATTTGATCAAAACCTTCTGGCCCAAGGATGCGCAGAACAATCCCTCCGCGGATTAATGCGTTTCACTGGGGATGTCTCAAAAGTTGGTTACTTTTTCGGCATCCCTCATCAGCATAGCTGATAACGAGTTTAAAATTAAGTCTTTGTATGGCAATGACTTAATTTTAAACATCGCAGTTAAATCTAAGGAAGCTTTCCAAAAACTGAAGTTTTTAGAAAGCCCAACCCCTAAAACGTTTGTTTTTAGAGATTTTTCTTCTATAAACGAGAAGGAATAGCGATGGCTATTAAACTGACAAAAAACGAGCTGAAAAATCAAAAAGAATCGCTTAAGATGTTCCAGCGGTACTTGCCGACGCTTCAGCTTAAAAAACAGCAGCTGCAAACCGAAATCCGCACGATTGAGATGCATGCAAAAGAGGTTCGGCTGAACCGCGATGCGCTGCACAAGGAGTTTGAGCAGTGGATTGCCGTCTTCGGTGAAGCGGGAGTCTTTACGCCTGAAATCCTCAAGGTGAAAGAAGTGCGTACCTCGACGGGAAATATTGCCGGTGTTTCGATACCGGTATTTTCCGGGGCGGACTTTGAACGCAGCAGCTACGATCTTTTTACAACGCCGCTCTGGCTCGACATTGCTTGCGACCGGATGGAGCGGGTTTTATCGCTCGACCTTGAAGCCCAAATCCTTGACGAACAGGTGGCGCGCCTCAACAACGAACTGCGAACCACAACGCAGCGTGTCAACTTGTTTGAAAAGGTAAAGATACCGGAAACAAAGCGGAACATCAAAAAGATTTCCGTGTATCTGGGAGATCAGCAGGTAGCGGCGGTTGTGCGCGGCAAGATTTCCAAGAAAAACTTGGAAAAGAACGCTCCTGCTGAGGAGGTAACGGCATGATCTTACCAATGAAAAAAATTACGCTCCTTGTGCTGGATTCTCAAAAGAAGGCGGCATTAAAAACGCTGCGGAACTTTGGGGCGGTGCATGTTGAAAAGGAAACCGCCTCAAGCGATACCTTGACGGAGCTGCAAACCGTCTATGCGCGCCTGCAGCAAGCGGAATCCCTGATTACCGAAGCTCAGCCGAAGAAGGGCGCAAAGCAGCCCGAAGCGGCAGCGCTGAATAGACATGACCTATTGGAAGCGGCGGACGGGATACTCGATTTGAAAGATCAAGAATCGAATACGCTTGCCGCTATCAATAAGCTGACCGGAGACATCGAAGCCTACAGCTCTTGGGGAGATTTTAATCCCGAAGATATACGTGGATTTGAAGAAAACGGCATTTGTTTAACGATGGGCGAACTTTCGGAAAAATCCTACGCAGCCTTGCCCGAAACGGTTAAAACGGTGAGACTTGTAGGCGGCAAAAAAACGGTACGCTTTGCGATTGTTTCCGAAACTGCTGACGTGCCTACAGACCTGCCGTCCGATTTTGCTCCGCTTATTTTACCGGAGATGCGGCTTTCTGCAATGAAGGCTGAAAAAGAACGCTTACAAAAGCGGCTCCCTTCATTCAAGGCTCGGATTGGGGCGCGAACGGACTTGCTTGCACCGTTAAAAGCGGAGAAAAAGAAGTTTGAAAAGGAAATAGAGTTTGAAACAGTTCATGCCGGTATGGCGATTATCCCGCTTGAAGACGAATGCGGTACGGAGAACTCTGCCGAAAATACGGCAGCCTCGGCGGTAAACGTTCAGGCTCATTCTGCTGCGGGTACTCCCTGCGCTCAAAAAGAGCCGAGACGGCTTGCACGGCTTTCCGGGTACATACTTGCCGAAAAGCAGGCTGATTTTGCGGGGCTCGCAAAGGCAAACGGCTGGGCGTTTATCTCCGATGACCCGGCAGAAGAAGACGCCGTTCCGACGGCAATGCGGCACAACCGCTTTGTACAGCTGCTGACTCCGCTTACGGACTTCCTCGGCACCGTGCCGGGCTACCGCGAACCCGATATTTCACTCTGGTTCCTGCTCTTTTTCGGTATCTTCTTTGCAATGATCTTCGGAGACGGCGGTTACGGCGGTATTCTGGTAATCTTATCGCTTATCGGAATCGTCAAAGCAAAGGTAAAAGAGCAGCCTGCTCCGCTTGCGATGCAGATGTTTTTGTACCTCGGCATCCTGACGGTGATTTGGGGTACTGCAACCTGTAACTGGTTCGGTATCTCGGTGAACTATATTCCCGCTTGGCTGAAAAACCTGTCCGTACCGGCAATTTCCAATGCAACGGAGGAAAGTATCAGAAATGCCAACCTGATGCAGTTCTGTTTTACGCTCGGACTTATTCAGCTGACAATCGGGCATATCATCTCGATTGTGCGGAATATCCGATCGCCGCAGATACTGGGACACATCGGTTCCATTGCGATGCTGGGCGGTATGTATATCGTGGTACTCAGCCTTGTCGTCAGCGCCGAGCGGTATCAGATTAACCAACCGGTGATGATTGCGATCGGCGGCGGATTTGCGCTTAACTTTATATTTTCAAATTATCAAACCGGTATCGGACAGAGCATCCTCGACAGTCTTAAAAATATCATCACGATGTTCTTAGGCGTCGTAAACGTCTTTGCCGATATTATGAGTTATATCCGTCTTTGGGCAGTCGGGCTTGCGGGTTCCGCAATCAGCGCGACAGTCAACCAGATGGCGGGGCCGGCGCTCGGCAGCTTCCTCATCTTTTTAGGAGTGCTGCTCTTATTCTTCGGTCACGGTTTGAACTATATTATGAACGTACTTTCGGTTATCGTACATGGGGTGCGGCTTAATACGTTAGAGTTTTCAAACCATGTCGGTTTAACATGGGCGGGGTTCAAATACGAGCCCTTTGCGGAATAAGGTATATTTGAAACGCCGGTATCCGCACTGGGTGGCTATCGGCAATATTTCTTACTTCACACGCGGGAGCGGTGAAATAGATCGTGTAGATTACAAACTTGGAGGATTTTCAATGAGTTTTGGTATGTTTGGTGCAGCAGCTGCACTCGGTATTTCGGCATTCGGATCGGCATTAGGACTTGCTATTGCAGGACAGGGCACAATCGGAGCGTGGAAGCGGTGTTATTTGAATAATAAACCGGCTCCCTTCATCCTCCTCGCATTTGCAGGCGCTCCGCTTACGCAGACCATCTACGGCTTCTTGCTGATGAATAAAATGCTTACATCAAAGGCTGATCCGTGGTTCCTGTTGGGCGTCGGTGTCGCGTGCGGTCTCGGTATCGCCGCTTCCGCTATTGCACAGGGCAAGGCTTCCGCAGCAGGTTCCGATGCGTTGGCGGAAACCGGTAAGGGCTTCGGCCAGTACATCACCGTCGTCGGTCTTTGCGAAACCGTTGCGCTGTTCGTTATGGTTTTCGGACTGATTAACTGCTAACGGGATTACAAATAAATCTAAGGGGAACGGGGCTGTCTTAAAAGTTAAGTGCTTTTTCGCTAGCCCCGTTTTCTTATTCGTGCGGAGGGTTTAATACCCGCCGTCCCCGGCAACGCTCGCGTCGGGGTTGTTGATTTTACGATATTTTAAACTTATTAACTTCCGCTGCGAGTCCTACCACAGCCTGTTTATTTTGTTGGGTAATGGTATTTACTTCCTGTACCGCATTATTGATATGGACAGCCTCACTTGCCATGCTGCTCATACTGGAGGTAATTGTTTTTGTCAGGTCATCGAGCTTCCGCATTTCGCCGGAAACTTGAGCTCCTTCTTTAAGCATTTCCTGGGATCCGTTTTTGACATCACGGGTTACTGCATTGATATTTTTTATTGCGGTCAATACTTCCCGGCTGCCGTTATCCTGCTCCTTCATCGCATCCATCAACGTGGTACTCATCACTTTAACCTGCTCGGACAGTTCAAAGATCATATTGAATTTTCCTTCAACCGTTTTGGATGAAGAGGATAAACCTTCAATTTCGGTACCGAGCATCTTCAGTGTTGCAGTAATATTTTTACCTTGCATAGAAGACTCTTCGGCAAGCTTTCTAATTTCATCGGCAACTACAGCAAAGCCTTTACCGGCATCCCCTGCGTGAGCCGCTTCGATTGCAGCATTCATTGCCAAAAGGTTCGTCTGACTTGCAATATTCTGAATAACATTGCTTGCTTCAATCAATCCGCCCGATTCTTCGGCTATCTTCTCCGTAACCGTATTGGAATTAACCAGTGTTGTCCGTCCATCATTGGTAGCGGACGCGAGCTTCTTAATAACCTCATCGGTTTTTTCAAGCGTCTGCGTGATGGAAGCAATATTAGCAACCATTTCTTCTATGGAAGAAGAAGATTGCGCTACACTTTCAGCTTGTATTTCTATGCGGCTATTGAGCCGTTCAATAGTGTTCATAATTTCCTGCACTGCAGCAGTTGTTTCACTCACACTTGCCGCTTGGGTAACCGCTTTTTCTGTTACGTGCTTAATATTCGTATTGATTTGGTCTACTGAGTGCGCACTTTGCGAAGTATTAACAGAAAGGGTATCGATAGAATTATGCATCGCTTTGGTGTTATTCTTAACGCCGGTCAGTAACGCCACTGTATTATCATAAAACCGGTTAACGTTACCTACCAATAAACCGAATACATCACGGCGGTTCATTTCAAGATGATCAGCCACAAAATCTCCGACAGCAAGCTTATCGGTAAAGACGAGAATATCTTCTATCTTGCTATTGATGCCTTTATACAGACTGTAATTGACAAAGAGAGCTCCCGCAAGCAGCACAATGGAAAGCGGCAGAATAGAATGGATTAGGGTATAGGCAATATCAAAACCGTTATATACGGATGCTAAGAAGGGTGCAATGGTTAAAAACAGCAGTCCGGTAAACAGGAAAAAACTTACCAGCATACCGCGCTTTGTATATGACATAGTGATATACTTTTTTTCTAACGGTAAAAACTTTAGATACTGCTCAAACTTTTGTATCCAGATTACATAAAAAAAGAGCGAAACAAAAAAGAGGCAGCCCGTCGAGGTGAAAATAGCCGCCGTAAATTTGATAACGGAATTCATGCCAACCCAGACGAGTGAAACAACAGGAATAACGGTTGCAAGCAGAATCGGTACCACAATACTCAGCTTTGAATACATTGCGATAGCCCGATTTGCCCGGTCAAGTCCATCGGCGTATTCTTGCCATGTTTGTACTGCATGCATACATTTTTTATACAGCATAAACGGAAAAAAGATGGTCATAATAAGTGCAATAACCGTCGGCGGCGCCAGCGCAATTCTGATAAGTTCATGCGGGGGAACTACTTGTGTATATCCTCCATATAAAAAGATAAAAACAAACACACCGCAGTAAATAAGCAAGTTCAATATAAAAAGCGATTTAGGCGGTTGAGGAATAGTATTGTTCATAAAGATCTCCTATTTTGCCCTGAGAGAGGCAGAGGCTGGACAGAAAGGCAGTCAATTCGCTATGCATTTTACAATGCGGCTCATAGTATAGCATCGCTTATGATGTGTCAAGAACACAAAAAAATCAATTTATACAGCTATTAACTAACCTAAAAATATCTCTTGTATTTCGCTAAGAACCGGTGTACAATAAATAATATGTTGTATAAAGTAAACGCTGTGCCGCATATAAGCAGTTTATACAAGCATTGTGATATAAATAATAATTTATCGGGACAGCATTCAGCATTAACCCCGCTCTTTCTGCTCACACTGCAATCTATTTTCCATATCCACAAGACATAAAAAAAGTGCAAAAAAAATTTCACTGCCGACGCTATTTGTCGGGGTCGGGATGCTAGACTATGGTTATGGGCACCGATAAACATTCAGTTTTTAGCAATACCCATAATCATAGAGGATGTAGCAGGATGAATGATATTGAAGTGCTGCACGATGCGGTGTTTGAGCTTCCTGCCGGTTTTACGGTAGAGCAGTACATCGATAAAAATGTCGGCGTATGGATAAACCGCCGGAAGCCGTTTACGGTGCGGGTACTGGAGCCTGCGGAATTAGCGCAAACGGTACAGGAAGAGATAGCAGAAATGAAGAAGCTGTATAAGGCTTAAAGTGAAGGAGATCAGTATGCATGATTTTAGACCGACTGAATCGGCACACGGGATTCCTACTAATCCATTCGTGCAAAAACAGCACTTCCGATGCAGGAACTGCGGAAAGCTCTTTAGTGCGGTAAACGGCACACGGCCGGAAAACAGTTTTGAAGCAAATCCGTTTACGCAATCTGATGAGCCCTCACATTTTTTCAAGCGGCTACGGAAAACGGTTGAGCATTGTCCCGACTGCGGAGGAAAACTTGACGAGTATCTTGAGTTGCTCTGAACACAAAAGGAGAAAATTATGAATTTGATACCGCCAAAGCCGGGCGATACGGGAATGTTTCACTGTTTAGCGTGCGGAGAGTGGTTTGTCGGAAAATTGGAAAAAAGGGGTATTCTTGATGCTATCTTTTTGAAAGGGCTGTGTAAAAGTCCCTGCTGCCCGGTATGCCGGAGCAAGAATACAATACGTATTCCGCCGTGCGGTGAGTATATGTGAAGGAGCTGTTGCAGAAAATATCGTTACCATGCGGTATCATATATTATAGTATCAGGAGGTCTTTATGACAAAAACAGAATTTGAACAAAAGTTCGAGGAAGAGTTGAATAAGCAAATACAGGAACTGCAAAAGCCGAATTTGCTCATTGTAGGTGGAACTGGTGTCGGAAAAAGTTCTCTGATAAACCGGATTTTTGGAAAAAATGTAGCGACAACAGGAGAAGGTCGACCAATTACCAAAGGTATAGATAAGTATGAATCGGAAAATATACCATTAATTTTTTGGGATGCAGAAGGCTATGAAATTTCACAAGATGGACAACCGGATAGGACGAATTTTGAAATGAATGTTATTCCGAAAATCGAAGAGATGAATCAAGGGAATCTAAAAGACCAGATTCATCTTGTTTGGTATTGTATTTCAATTACGAATCATCGCGTACTGGATTATGATCTTCAAAACATCCGTTATTTTATAGATCATAATATGAAAACCGCTATCGTGTTTACACAGTGTGATAATGATGAGGAAGATAGTAACGGCACAGGCAAAGATGCTTCAATTTTCAGAAACGCAATATCAGAAAGTATTAGGGGGCTTGTTTATTTTGAGACATGCGCTTCGGATCAAAGTCTTACACTTGATTTAGAAAAACTTATTATATGGTCATCAGATTCACTTCCCAATGAACAGTTGCGTAAAAGTTTTATTCAGGCACAAAAAGTATCAATTACTGCAAAAAAGACATTAGCTTACAAAATCATTATGACCATTGCATCGACGACCGCAGCAACAGGTGCATTTAATCCTATTCTCGTATCCGATTCGATTTTAATTGCTCCTCAACAATTAGGTATGTGTATTTCAATCACAAATATTTTTTGGATGAATACGAGATTATCATCGGCTATCTCCGATCTGCTCAAAACTCAAATTATTACATTATTAGGCAAGCAGACAGCCACAAGTTTATTAAAACTTATTCCCGGTTTTGGACAATTGATAAACGGTGTGGTTGCAGGCGGCATAACATGGGGGCTTGGCGCTGCATTAACTGAAGCAAATGCAAGAGCCTTAGAAGAATTCTTAAATACCGGTAAGATGCCGGACTGGTCTATTATTTTTTCTTCTGCATCTTTTATTAATGCAGTTAAAGAAATGGTAAATAAGAAATAGCAAGCCGCTAAACTATGTTAAAAAGAAGCCTAAACATATCAAAAAAACGCCGATATGTTTGGGCTGCAATGGTTCTATTATTATGGAAAGGATTTAATATGCAAAAAAAAGTTTTTGATTTTCAAATAAGATGTAATGTGTTATTAATAGGCAAATCAGGATCCGGTAAGAGTTCTTTTGCAAATTACCTTTTCGGTGTTGATACATTTACTACCGGAGCCGGTAAACCGGTAACAAAATGGGAAGAAAATTTCCAACACTATCAATTACTACAAGATAGCATAGAGATTAATGTGTATGATTCTGTTGGATTGGAGCCTAACACCTTTAAGACATGGCAAAAAAAATTAGAAGAGTTTTTACTGAATACCCAAGGAACTCTAGCAAATTCTTTGGTATGTTCTGCTAATAATATAATGCATGTATTATTCTATGTAATTAATGCAGCCAGTGCGCGAATAGAGAATAGTGAAATACAATTAGTAAACAGGATACAAAATAAATATAAGCTTTCTTCGGTATTCATACTTACAAATTGTGACACAGCAACGATACAGCAAATTGAGGCTGCGGAAAGTGAAATAAAAAAATATTCAGATAAAGTTGAAATCATCCGAGTATGTTCTGTTCAAAAAAAGAAACGAAATGGAAGCAGTATAAAGCCATTTGGAAAAGATGATGCGGTAATAAAAATATTGACCGCATCTTACGAAAAAATCGGAAAAGACTTAGTATATGGTGTATGCAATGATGCTATAGATAAGCTTGAAAATATGAAGCCCTATCTGCATCAGAAAATCGATAATATGCCGATGGTAGGAGCCTTTTCCAACCACGCTATAAAAGCTGCAATCAATACTGTAGATTTAGAATTAACGCGGGTTTTTTATGAATCAAAATGGATCCCCCTATCTTATGAGAACTATCATGCATTTATTAATAATTTCCCTAATAAATGGAGAGGAAAAGATGTATTTAATAAAACCTTTGATACAATCATTAAACTTTTTGATAATTGCATGAATCAAGGTCTAAGTATTGAACGACTTATTACAAATGCCTGTGATATATTTGAGGATGGCAATATTTTTGAAAAAATCGCAGCAATATCTGAGATAGCTCCAAAACTACTATTCATCAAAATGACATTAAAAGAAAATATAGATAAACAGATCGATTCACTTATTTTAATTTTAAGGGATCAACAATCTTCTCTATGATTTAAGTAAGAAGCAAGAAAATTAGCTTATGCGATAACGGTTAATCCTGTAAAAACTTTTAATCAATTTTCAAGTATTGCATCTGATCTTATTTCCAGTATTGAAGATCAATACCGCTTGTGTGAGAAAGAAGTATTCGATGCAAAAACGCAAGAAATCGATGCGGTAAGAGAATCGCTTATTCAAATTTAGGAGCAGTAATAATGATTTTCCACTGCGTGGATTTCATGGTACCCATGGAAGCAACATTTAGATATCCTTGGTAGTTATAATAACCAATCAAGTTACCGTTTGTTCGCAGGGCTTCTTTCAGGAAGCGTGCAAGATCGGTAAAGGCCGGATCTTTGTGTTCAAGTTCGATAGCATTTATGCGTTGCTCAACAAAGAAAACACGGCTACTTGACTTTTTTTAGGTTATCTGGCATGATTGCGACCATTCATGGTGGGTGTAGTTCAGTGGTAGAGCGCCAGATTGTGGATCTGGTTGTCGTGGGTTCGAGCCCCATCACCCACCCTTTTACGTCCATGTTCAATTATCGGGCATTGAGCAATCGGTCTTATTGTTGGCATGACGGAAAATGCGCCTGTAGCTCAGTTGGATAGAGCAACGGACTTCGAATCCGTAGGTCGCACGTTCGAGCCGTGTCGGGCGCACGTTTTTTTCCTCATCTCTTTAATTGTAATGCATACCTCGGTCTTTCATCACTCTTCGGATAAATCTTTTACATACAGCAGTCCTCTCCGCTCAAACCTCTCCCGCTCGAGCAGCGCAATGATATAAGGTGGCGTACAAAAGTCGGCAAATATCAACGCAGCGGCTAACGGCTTGCTATAGACACAGGCGCGCTGCAAAAGTTCCTTTCCAAGCCCGAGTCCCCGATATTCAGGCAATACCCGCAAAAACGGAATGCACAAACATTCATTACACGGGAACACAACAACAGCGCACAATCCGCATAGCCCGCTCTCATTGTATGCAGTGATATAGGCCGCATTATCCCGAAGTGTACCGTACTCCCGTCCAGCTGCAGCGCACACATCCGCATCGAAAAACAAGGTCTGCCCGAACAACCGGCCTACGGCAAGCGCCGCCTTTTCGTCAAAGGATATAAACGTATTATCATCATTAACCGGCGAATCCGTCTTACGGATAAAATCCCTTAAAAGCTCAGCATCAAGCGCCTCCCGCTTTTGAACCTGAAACGTAAAATCTTCCTGCAAAAGCCGGGTATCCGTCTCCTCTTCAAAGCTGCTTTTTTCCAACCCCCAGATTGCCCTAAGCTCATTGTACCATTCATACACGGCAGCCTTCATCTGCTGCTCCTTAAAGCGGTACCATTCGCGTTCTACGGAAGGCACGGTTTTCAGCACTTCTTTATACCGGCGGAACACCCCTTTCCGCTGACCGAGGGCATTCAACAGCGCTTCCCGCAGTAAGGGATTATGTACCTGAGCGGTAAACTGTTCCATTACATGGAAACCTTGGGCAGAACTCCATTCGGGAAGATCATAGTAGCGTCGGCCGCTGATAACCGTTTCATCGTCAATCGCATCTTTGTCTACACAGATACCCTCAAGCGCATCAAAAAACAGAATTTCAGTCTGATTTTCCATCGAAAAGAGAATATCGTCGACCATTTCAGGTGATAAAATAAACGTCATACCATTTGATTATATCATAAAATAAGTGTAATATATAACGAATTATCTCTACAATAATGGGAGGTCGTATATGAGTGATATTGTTTATATTGAAGGACGCGAGATTTTGGATTCCCGCGGAAACCCTACGGTTGAAGTTGATGTTGCATTGAGCGACGGCAGTTTCGGCCGCGCCTGCGTTCCATCGGGAGCATCTACCGGTGAATTTGAAGCATTGGAAATGCGCGACGGCGATGCAAAACGCTACGGCGGCAAGGGTGTGTTAAAAGCGGTCGATAATGTGAATACCGTTATTGCGGAAGAGCTTGAGGGAATGGATGCCTTGGAACAGGCTGAAATCGACCAGACCATGCTCAATCTGGACGGAACCCCGAACAAGTCCAAACTCGGCGCCAATGCGATGCTCGGCGTTTCAATGGCGGTTGCCCGCGCTGCAGCCGACTATGTAGGTTTACCGCTGTACCGCTACTTGGGCGGCGCACATACGCTGCAAATGCCGGTGCCGATGGCGAACATCATCAACGGCGGTAAGCATTCCGATAACAAAATCGACTTTCAGGAATACATGGTTATGCCGATCGGCGCCGAATCCATTCACGAAGCGGTGCGCATGACGGCGGAAGTATTCCATGCGTTAAAGAGCCTTTTAAAAGCGGACGGTAAGGCAACTTCCGTCGGCGATGAAGGAGGCTTTGCCCCTGATATCGATAACGAAGCGGCGCTGGAATACATTATGAAGGCAATCGATAAGGCAGGCTATAAGCCGCGCACCGATATTGCTATCGCACTTGACTGCGCCTCTTCCGAACTGTTCGACGAGGGCGGACGCAAGGGCTATAAATTCTGGAAGTCCAATCCCAATAAACTGTTCACTGCGGATGAAATGATCGAAATCTACAAAAAGTGGATTAACACCTATCCGATTGTTTCCATAGAAGACCCGCTCGATCAAAACGATTGGGAAGGTTATGCCCGCCTGACCAAAGAACTCGGCAACAAAATTCAAATTGTCGGCGACGACTTTTTTGTTACCAACACCGAACGGCTGCAGCGCGGCATTAAAGAAAAAGCGTGTAACTCCATTCTGATTAAGCTCAATCAGATCGGCACGGTTACCGAAACCATCGATGCGGTACGCATGGCACAAAACGCAGGTTATACCGCTATTATCTCCCACCGCTCAGGCGAAACCGAGGATGCGTTTATCGCCGACCTCGCCGTCGCAGTAGAAGCGGGACAGATTAAGACCGGCTCGATGAGCCGCAGCGACCGTATTGCCAAATACAACCAGCTGATTCGCATTGAAGAAGAGCTCGGTTGTCAAGCACGCTATGCAGGCGCCGCAACCTTCGCACGCTACGGATTTTAATCAATTCATAATTAAGAATTATGAATGAAGAATTTTTGCCCGTTTAAGAATTCTTAATTATGCATTATGAATTCTTAATTAAGATTAAGGAGTATTTATGAAACAGATTATTGCAACAAACAAGGCGCCGGCCGCAATCGGACCCTATTCGCAGGGAACAGCCGCAAACGGCTTGATTTTTACCTCCGGCCAGCTGCCGATCGATCCCGCTACGGGAGCATTTGTTCCGGGCGGTATTGCCGAACAAACCCGTCAGTCGCTGATGAACCTTAAAGCAGTGCTCGAAGCAGGCGGCAGCAGTTTGGACAAGGTGCTTAAAACAACGGTGTTTTTAAGCGATATGAACAACTTTGCGGAAATGAACAAAGTGTACAGCGAGGTATTCGGTACCGGAAACTATCCCGGACGTTCCGCTGTGGAAGTTGCCCGCCTGCCGAAAGACGGTTTGGTCGAAATTGAGGCTATCGCTCTTGCGTAAGCCGATGTTAGCGCTGCCGCTTGCGGCAGCGCTTGTTTTTTCCGCTTGTACAAAACAAAAAACGGAAACCATCCCGCAGCAAGTGCACAGCAATGCCGCCGCAATATCGGTTGAGCAAGCTCATACCAACCATTGGCGGTATTTTTCTTCCGGCGATAACGGTTCCGTGGAATTAAAAAATGCCGATGCCGTTTCCGAAATACCCGCCGCAGCGTTTAAGCCGTGGACGGAAGCTGTTCGGGTTGCCGATCTTGCGTTAAATCGCGGAGACGCTGTTTTTTTAATCAATAAATGCGGTTTATATCCGTTTACCGGTTTGCAATCAGGTGCACAACTCCCGGTAGGCCACGCACTTTTTTCGCAAGCTACTGCCGGTGATCTCTATACGATAGACGGACAATTTTTTATCCGCGTCTACCAAAATTCGATCTTTTTATCGGACGATGCCGAAAACCCGCACTTCTTATTGCGTGCCGATTCGAATCTCAAAGCCTATACGCCCGCAGCCGATGTACGGAATCTGCATTTACCCAAAGAAGCACAATGCAAATCGCTTGAACAGGGCGGCGGTCAATGGTATGCAAGCTTTAAAGCCGATAACGGAACGGATATTTCCTTCTTTTATGTAAAATGCAATACGTTTGCCTCATTTACGCACGAGGATGCGTACAAACATATCGAACAGCTTTCTGCAGAAGAATTCAGGGCAGCCTGCGAACCGCAGCACTATAGCCGGATGCCGGATATGCTCAAGGCATTGGCCGGCACAATCGAAAATAATACGGACTTGTATCTAAAGACATTCACCGGAGCTTCGGCGCACGGTATTGTTTTCTTAAAGCCCGCACGGAACGAAGCCGACGGCAACGGTGAAGAGAAGGCTCCGGTAAATGCTTATGCAGTTCAATACACCCAAAGCGACGGTAAACAAAGTGCCGCGCTTCTTTTACCCGATGGTGCCTTGTCGGTTAACATGAACGGCAGCGGCATTCGGAACACACATCTGCCGTCTTTACCGGAAAACTTTAGCTACACCGCGTTTTCCATCTCGGATACGTCTATCACTGCTGCATGGGAAGAAACCGTGTTCTACGAAGTCGGCCGCGCGGGAATTTTTACTGCCGAGTTGAGTGAGCTGGGACTGTAAAAACTTATCTTTTATACGTCTCTCGGTTGTTTTACGATATAGGGAAGACCGAGCAACAGCTCGTCGATACTTGTGATAATATGCCGGGAACGTATTTTATCTTTAAATTCAAGCAACTGCTTAAATATGTAGAGAGACTCATCGAGCGCCATGCCGAGCGTACCCGGAATCCGAATCCGCACCTGCAGCGTCCACCGCGAAAGAAAGATCATCGCCTGCAGAACAACGGTTTTTTCCAAACCGTTCAGCAGCGCTCCGCTTGTAATGGGAAAGTTCCCTATTAAGAAAAGTTCTCTTCCTACCGGAATAAAAACATGACAGATGACAATCCCCGCCGTTGAAACACAAAGCGGTATCCAATATATTTTTTGTTTTTCCGCAAGACAGAGTAAAAATCCCGCAAAAAAAATAACCGCTTTTGCCGGTAAGCCCGGGATAAAAAGGAGCGCTGCCAGCAAGGTAAAACCGGTTATCAGCCGAATCCTTGGATGAGGGGCTCGATTTGTATCGCCGGGTAACTGCACGTATAACGGAGCATCTGCATCCCGTATATGGGCATACCATTCGGATTCAGCTTCAAAATTTTCGCAAAAAATGCCGAGGAGCAAGGACGTTACCGCACCGATAAAGAGGAACGGCGGTACCATATAGCGGATACCCTCTCCGAAAACAAAGAAGCGCCCGATAAAAAGCTGTATGCAGTTCGATGCAAAAGCCCCTGCCATACTGATTCCAGCAAGCGATAAGACCTTACGGGGAATCTTATGCAGCGCATACATTGTAAGCGCCGCCCCGATTGTTCCCGCTGCGGAAAACAAAACAAGATAAGAAAAGAGCGTTCCGCTGATAAACGCCTGCCCCAGAATTTTTATCATCGTCAGCAGTAAAAACGCCTTGAACGACAGTACGTCAAGCGCCAGCATCAGCGGAACATTTGCGAGTCCTATCCGCAAAAACGGCAGCGGCTTGGGAATGACAAATTCAATAGCTGAAAGGAAAAAGCACAAGGCACCGAAAACCGGCACCAGTGCATCCTGCTTTTTATTCATAGCGTATGGGACTTAATGGCAGCCTGAACACCCGCCACAGCCGCCTTCGCCGGTTCCGCAGCTGCTTCCGCACCCGCCCGCGAATGACGCTTGAACCTCCTCAAGTTCTTCGGGAGTAGCATCCCGCACACCGGCAACCTTTATATCAAAGTGCAGTGTTTTACCGGCAAGCGGATGGTTTGCATCCAGCGTGATAATGTCTCCGTCGATGCCGGTTATCACCACGTGATGGCCGCTTGTTTCAAATTCCATACCGACTTCCAACTGTGTGTCGGGCGGGAACTGTGCACGGCTTACTTCAAAAACGGCGCGAGGATCGATTTCGCCGTAAGCCTGCTGCGGCGCTACCGTAAGAGAAAAGCTTTCGCCCGCTTCCCGCCCTTCAAGCGCTTTTTCCAAGCCGGGAATAAGCTGCCGATAACCGTGGACATAATCCAGCGGTCCCATCTGTTCCGATGAATCCAAAACCTTTTGGTCATCATCTTTTAAGGTATACTCAAGGGTAACCAAACAATTGTCTGCAATTTTCATGCTGAATATGATACCTATTTTTCGGCTTTCGGGCAAGGCAAAAATCCGAAATATGGCTGCTATAGGGAAGTTTTAAAAATCGTGCAGAATTTAAATTGCGCCTTCGGTTTCCGTTATTCTGCCGTTTTTGATGAAAAGCGAGCGGGTACAATACCGTTCAACCTCATCCTTATTATGAGAGACAAAGAGGACGGGACAAGCGGCGCGTTCGAGGGTTGCTTTTAAATCTTCTTGCAGGGAATCTTTCAGCTCGTTATCGAGGGCGGAAAACGGTTCGTCCAACATAATCAGCGAAGGAGAGGCTGCGAGGAGGCGTGCGAGGGCAACCCGCTGTTGCTGCCCGCCGGAAAGCTCCTTAGGATAGCGGCTTTCAAAGGGAGTAATGTGCAAAAGCTCCAAAAAATGATCGGCAATCTCTTTTTTGCGGTTCCGGTCTTTTATTCCGCAGCAAATGTTTTCCCGCACTGTCATATACGGAAAGAGCGCATACGACTGGAACATGTAGCCGGCGTTCCGATCCCGTACCGGTACGTTGATTTTCCGTTCGGAATCGAAAAGAACATGCTCGTTTAAGATAATTCTGCCCGAATCGGGCGTTAGAATACCGGCAATGGATTTAAGCGTCATGGATTTTCCGCCGCCCGATTCTCCGAGCAAGCCGACAATTTCGCCCTGCGCCGCGGAAAGGCTAACGTCAAGCGTAAAGCCCTTCATCTTTTTTACAATCGATGCTTCAAGCTTCATACCCGTTTTTCCCTCGAAAACATATTCATAATAAAAAGCGACGCGCAGGAAACGGCGGTAATAACGCCGACCCACACCCACGCCGTGTGCATGTCGCCGCCGGCGGTCGCAAAGTAGATAGCCATCGGAATGGTTTGGGTGCGGCCGGGGATATTTCCCGCAACCAGCAGCGTGGCGCCGAATTCTCCAAGCGAGCGGGCAAAGCTCAATGCAAGCCCTGCAAGGATTCCCGGCCACGCTTCCGGCATCATAATGCGGACAAAGATGGAAAATTCGCTCATGCCGAGAGTACGCGCCGCCCATACGTGATCTTCATTTACCTGCTCAAACGCGCCCTTTGCCCCCTTGTACATCAGCGGAAATGACACGACAACTGCGGCGATAACCGTTGCCTGCCACGTAAATATGAGTGAAATTCCCGCTTTTGCAAGCAGCATACCGAGTGGGCTGTTTCTCCCGAATATAACGAGCAGAAAAAAACCCAGCACGGTCGGCGGCAGTACCATCGGTAAGGTAAAGAGCACATCGATAAGAACGAGTAACTTACCTCGTATATTTAAGCAGAGCCGCGCCGCTGCCGTTCCCAGTATGAATACGAAAATACCGGAAAGGACGGCTGCGCGCAGCGAGATAAAGAGCGGCGAGTAATCAAACATAATTTAAAATACTATCTTTAGATATGGAGATGTCTCAAAAGTCGGTTGCTTTCTCGACATTCCCGACAGGTTTAACAGGTTTAAAATTAAATCTATATAACAAAAATGACTTAATTTTAAATATGGTACCTAAAACGGTTAAAGTCGTTTACAGAACGGTAAATCCGTAGCGTGCAAATACTTCCCGTGCAGCATCGGAGAACAGGAAGTCGACGAATTTTTGAGCTTCGGCTGCGTGCGTGCTTGCCTTTACAACGCCGATCGGATAGATAACCTTTTTATGGCTGTTTTCCGGAGCGGTGGCGCAGATGGTAACATCTTTGCTGATCTTCGCATCGGTTTCGTATACGACACCCGCATCGACATTGCCCGTTTCAACCCACGAAAGAACTTCGCGAACATCCTTTGCGAGGACAAGCTTGGAAGCAACCTTATCGGTAAGGCCGAGGTTCTGAAAAACCTGTTCGGTGTACTGCCCGACCGGTACTGATTTCGGTTCGCCGACGCCGATTTTCTTTACGGAATCTCCGGCGAGTGCTTCAAAAGACGCAACGGTTGCCGCGTTTTTCGGGGTAATCAGAACAACTTTATTCTCGAGGATGTTCTTTACGCTTGAATCGAGCATCATGCCCTTTTCCTTCAGTGCATTCATCTGCTTGATACCGGCGGAAAAGAAAATGTCTGCAGGTGCGCCCTGTTCAATCTGCTGCTGCAAAGCTCCCGATGCACCGAAATTCGAGGTGATGGTTACCTGCGGATTTTTTTCGGTATACATGGCCGAAAGATCTTGAATACAGTTTGTAAGGCTGGCTGCTGCCGAAATCAGAATTTCAGTCTTTTTGGCAGGGGCGGCATTTTCTTTGCTACCTCCCGCACAAAGCGGGGCAAATATGATGCTGCCGATAAGCAGCGCTACAATAGTTTTCTTCATAAGATACTCCTTTCGTATTTACGCCCCCCCCTAAAGGTATTCCTCTTAGCGGTTTCCTAAACATGTTTTGAGCGCCTCTAAAAACTTCGGCGTTTTAGAGGCGCTTCTTAGATATATTTGCTTCGGCAGCAGCGCAGTCCTGCGTGCCGCCGGTAAGCACCAAAAGAGCGTGATCCAAGGCGGGCAAAACACAGGCAAGATTTTCCCTTGCCGCCTTGGGACTTCCGGGAAGGTTGATAATCAGCGTACGTTTCCGTATGCCTGCAATACCGCGGGAAAGCATTCCATGCGGTGTTATTTTCATGCTTTCCGCACGCATCGCTTCGGGAATACCGGGAACGGCGCGGTCGATAACCGCAACGGTCGCTTCGGGGGTTATATCGCGGGGAGCCAGCCCCGTTCCGCCCGTCGTAATAATCAGATCGGCGCTGTTTTCATCGGCTATGCTCATCATCGCCGCCCGCAGCGCTTCGTATTCGTCGGGAAGTACCGCAGAAGCGGTAATCTCATATCCTTGACCGGAAAGTATTTCGGCTATTATAGGGATGCTTTCATCTTTGCGCACCCCCTGAAAACACCGGTCGGACGCACAGATAACGGCGGCTCTATACCGGACGGTGCTGTCGTTTTGGGCGCCTCTATCGGTTCGGACATTACCGGCAGCGGCTTCATCCCCGGCAACCGTGCTTCCGGCAGTCAGGGATGTATCGGTTACGGGCATAAGCCGCCCTCTCCCAAGAGCGCAATATCTTCAACGGTAATGGGGTCGCGGGCAAGGATACGCGGCAGCAGCCGGTCAAAGACGGTGCGCTTGGCATACATTACACAGCCGGGAAGCCCCGCGATGGGAACATCGCCCGCGTAGGCTAACAGCATCATCGCGCCGGGAAGGACGGGCGCACCGTAGCTGACAATGCGCGCGCCGCTTGCGCGGATGGCGGCGGGGGTTTTATCATCGGGGTCGACGCTCATGCCCCCCGTGCAGAGCACCATATCGGAACCAGCCTGTACGGCCTTTTGTATCTCCGCCGTAATGGTTTCAACATCGTCTCCGGTATTCACCGTTTTGAGTGTTTCCACGCCGTAATCCGCCAGTTTTGCCTGAACAACCGGTGCGAACGTATCCTTAATCACCCCTGTCAAGACTTCATGTCCGGTTACCAGAATGGTACAAGTTTTAACACTGTAAGGGATGACGGACATCAGCGGATTGGAAGCATCAGCGATTGCAGCAACCTCGGCCATTTTTTCTTTTTCGATAAGGAGCGGAATAACCCGCATTCCCGCCGCCGTTTGCCCCTTCTTGAGCGGCACATAATTGCGCTGCGTTGCAATCATCACCTTACCGAGCTTGTTGATTGCAAAAAGCCGATCGGTATCGATTTTCAGCATACCGTCAACCGTTGCCTTCAGCTCGATCTTGCCTTCTTTGGGAGCGGTCTTTTCCAGATTTGCCCCCATCGCCGCCGTGGCAAGCACCTCCGCCCCTTCGTCCTCGTGCAGCAGGTTTTCGGTCTTTTCCCAGACAAACAGATGCTCTTTGCCCATCGAGCGGAGCACCGGAATATCCTCCTCGGTTACGATGTGCCCCTTTCTAAATCGGGCATCCTTCGACACTCCTACGATAATCTGAGTAAGGTCGTGGCACAATACATGCCCGACTGCCTCGGAAAGCGATATTTCTTTCATATAATATTCTCCATGGATGTCTCAAAAATCGGCTGCTTTTTCGACATCCTCATTCGTTTTTAAACGTTTTCTTTTGCCCAAAGGCGGATTATCGGTTCAAGGCTATCGACACGGAATCCTTGCGCTATTACATCGGCCTGTTCCTTGCTGCCCTGCCATTGCTGATAGGGATTATCGTAATTGGTTTCTAAAAAGTGATAGATAATATTTTCAGCATTATTCTGCTCAGTGCCGAAGAACGACAATTTTTGTACCGCCGAATGCTGGAGTATTGGACGGATCGCCGAACGAACCTCTTTAAAAAAAAGATCGCGGTAAACGCCATAGCTCTTCCCCGTTATTTTTTTCACCGTTTCGGCGATGGACACGGGCAATTCCTTCGGCGAATTGATAGGGTATATTTGAGTCGAAGCACTTTCTATGGCTGTTTGTTCGGATTTAGACGGTGAGGTTTCAACTACTGATTCAAATGTGGTGTCGGTTATTTGAGATGCCTTTTTTTCAGCCGTCGTTTTTTTGTCCCGTTGTTTTGGACATTTTACCCGCTTAGCTTTTTTGGGAGCCGATGCGGGCTGTGCTTTTACCTGCGGCGCAGGAGGCTCCATTCTAAGTTTGAGCTGCTTCCATGCACGCTGTAAATATAAATCCCCCATAATACTATAGTAGTATCCCTGCGCCACATTCGCGAGCACCGCATGTAGCAGTTCTTCATCTTTCCAATTGCGGATTCGGCCTATTTTTAGCGCATGGAAAACAGCATAATGATTGGTACCGTACTTCCTGCTGTATAAAAGCACTATATTTTCAAAAGCCCCATCGGCATAGTGATCCCAATATTTTATTGTATACGCGAGCACTTTATCTTCAATACGAGTTATGGAAGAAGGAATCGTAATTGCGGCGATCTGCTCTTTTGTAAAAACAATCTTTGAAAAATCGACGACAGAGGCTTTTTCCTTTTGCATCGCCCTACGTGTTTTTTCTAAATCGTTTTTCCGGCTTTGTTCCTCACGGTATTCCCGTACCGAAGAAATCGTGTCGGTAATATACATACGGATAATATCGGCAGCTTGGTGCATATCGGTTGCATGATACTTGAGCCTTTCAGCATAACGGACATATTTTTCGGTAAAGCTGATAGCGGCAAAACGATCCGGCGAAATAGCATTAATGACTTTTTCACATACTTTGATAATCGTATAAACTTCCGCACGCTTCAGCGGCGTAATGGTGTCTGCAAAAAAAACGATAACTCTTTTTACCTGAACAATAGTTCTATCGGCAAGTTTAGCAAGCGAATCGGTGAGTAAGATATGAAAGCGATAATCACGTTTCCGATAATACGTCATCAGCAGTACCCGCATCTTATCATCGGGATACCGGCGTACCAGTTTAGTATTATAGAGCTGTAAGGCCTCCCCTTGCCTATTCAAAGAACGGAATTCAAAATAACGTTCAATATCGGGGTCTTCGGTCAAGCTGAGCTGCGGAAATTCTTGCTTTAAAATATAAACATCAAGTTCGGTAAGCTGGCGCATAATGTATAACGAGGGGGATTATAATAAAAAAAAAGGTTGCTTCCTAGTAGGAGGCAACCTTTTCCGTCACTATCTAATGCTCTTAGCGCAACAGCGACATCACGCTTTGTGTCTGCTGGTTAGCTTGCGCAAGCATTGCCGTACCGGACTGCGTCAAGATCTGGTTTCTGGTGTATTCGACCATCTCCTTAGCCATGTCAACATCACGTATGCGTGATTCCGAAGCTTGGAGATTTTCCGCTGCAACGTTGATACCCACAACACTCATTTCGAGTCTGTTCTGGTATGCACCGAGATCAGCCCGCTGCTTGTTGATCTTCTTGATGGCTTCATCAAGGGTACCGATTGCACGGTTTGCTGTTTCAGGCGTATCGATAGTAAGAATCGATTCGTCACCAATGTCGCGAACACCGAGTGCTTTGGCGGTCATTGTACCGACATACGCACGTACGCGCTGATCCATGTTGGCGCCGATATGGAACCACATAGAAGCGGTAACAGTGTTCTCTCCTGTTTCACGAGCGAAACGGCCGGTAAGCATATTCATACCGTTGAACTGTGCGTGACTTGCGATCCGGTCAACTTCAGCAACAAGCTGAGATACTTCAACCTGGATGTACAAGCGGTCTTCGGCACTGTAAATACCGTTTGAAGACTGAACGCTTAATTCACGGATGCGCTGCATAACATCAGTTGTTTCCTGCAGATAGGCTTCTGCAACTTGAATAAAGGAAATGCCGTCTTGAGCGTTGGCACTTGCTCTGTTTAAGCCGCGGATTTGGCTTCGCATTTTTTCGGAAACTGCTAAGCCGGAAGCATCATCTCCTGCACGATTGATGCGTAAACCGGATGAAAGTTTTTCTATGTTTTTCTGAGTAGATACGTTGGTCTGTCCAACAGTTCTCTGTGCAAACATAGCGCTCATGTTGTGATTAATGATCATATTGCTACTCCTTCGGCGATTTTTGACGAGTTTTTTACCTTACGGTGTCCGTCACGGCATCCCTGCCGATATGTCAATAATTATTTTCCAGATCCTCTGCTATCCGACACAGAAGAACGTAACACACTGAAAGGTGCGCAACCTTTTCACTGTGCTTATTACATATATCGGAGTTATCGCAAAACACTTAAGAAGAAAAAAGAAAAAATACGAGGAAATTATTATCTGCCGTAACCGGCTACATGCCGAACACCTTTGTTGATTTCTACAGCTGTCCTCAACACAGATATTTTCAAATGTATAAACAGCTCTGTTGCTGCCGATAGGATCAAATAAACAAACAAAGAGAATAAAGCTATCGTCGAGTGCTTTATAGGCCACATCTACAATGGTTAGCTCTTCAAAATCGGCTTGACAGATGCGGAACCGCACTATATAGTTCTGCCGCTATGCACTATAAAGTTTTATTCAGAATAGAAAAGCTTCGGTTAATTTCAAAATTGCAAAATAAATTGACGAATTACCAAAACTACTGCAAAGAAACGGGGGACACGGTGGAAATCGAAATCGTGTTCGCCGGAGACGTCGTACAATATTTTCAAAACCTTGACAATGAGTTTACGGAACTCGATGCGGATATAGCGTTGTGCCACAATGCACTATCGGGACAGGGTATGGAAGATATACAGTACAAAAATATCCGAACCGTCAGAGCGGGAATCGGCGAAATTATCAAACGGAAAGCCGAAGGTTTTATCGAATACACGATCGAGTAACTCTACTGTCCATCTCTCCTACACGTCTTTCAGTATTGTAAGCGCATTGGGCATCAGTTCGCGGCATGCCCCTATAGGTAGCGAGAAATCAAAGGATACACCGCTTTGTCATAAGCAGCATCTGAGCGACAAACGGGAACATTGCCGTAAAAAAGCCGGGTAGGTGCTATAATGCGGAAGCCCTGCATAGGGAAGTTTATTCTTTTTCCCCAAGCTATTTCTTTACGCTTACATTTTCTCACGGACCAGTTCCAAAAAGGCTTCTATTCTTGTAGCAAACTGACCGGCATCGCCTTGCGAATAATCCGATTCAATGTGAAGATACGGAAGTCCCTCAATGGCACCTCCGGCAATGACCACTTCGTCCGGCACGTGAATACAGAAACTGCCGACTACTTTTCCGCCTTTTTTCTGGAATGCTACCAGTTCGGCGGGGCGAATGCCGTGAATGTCGGCAACCACCATATTGAAGTAGTCCATCGCCTTAGGCCTATTTTTCTGAGATAAATACACATCGCCGAATGCCTGCGGTAACGCCTCGCGGGGTTCCTTTCCCCATCAGGGAGATAACTTCGCTTTCGGCGAATACCGTACAAATGGAAGAAATTTTTACTTCTTTTCCTTTGGCGGCATAATCGAACATCTCCGGCAGCAAAAGCCCGAGCCGATTTGCCATGACTTCCAAAAACTTGCCTGTTCCGGCAGAGCATTTGTCGTTCATCACAAAATCGAGCACCTTCCCGTTCTGCAGCACAATCACCTTGATATCCAGCCCGCCGATGTCGATAACCGTTACGTTTCCATCCGCTAAAAAAGCAGCACCGCGTCCGTGGCAGGTGATTTCGGTAACGGTGCTGTCCAAAAACTGAAAGCCTATCGGCTTTTTCTGTAAGGAAATGATTTGTATATCCGCTAAAGCGGATTGCGTAACAGTTTTTGGACAGTTTCCTTAGATTCAACTGCGATGTTTAAAATTAAGTTATTATTGTACAAAGACTTAATTTTAAACTCGTTATCAGCTATGCTGATGAGGGATGGCGAAAAAGTAACCAACTTTTGCGACATCCCCATCATCCCCCAACACGGGAGGCTTACTGTGATTTTTTAAATATAGTTCGCTGCGGTTAAAATCTTACGCGCTTTTTCGGCATCTTCTCCGGCGAGGAGAATAACGGGGCCGGTACAGCCCATTCCCGCTTCCGCATAGATGTTCTCTTTCCAGAGCGTCTTGCAGGCGTTTTCTATATCGATAACGTCGATGCCGTGGATTTCTTCCGTAACGGCCTTTTTAGGCGGCACCGCTACCGTTTCGGCGCTCGCTTCTTTTGCAGCACCTAAGGAATCGAGTATGGCTTGTAAACCCGCTTTTTCGGCAGCTTGCACCTCGGCACGGCACAGCGCCTGTAAGTTTGCTTGAGCGCTCCGTGCGGAATATGCCAGAGCGGCGGCGATAACCGGAGCCCCGGACGCACGGGAGACAATCGCGACGACATCGGTCATATCCTTACCGGCGCAGGGGCCGTAACCGGAACCGGAGGCTTCGTAGCTGCCGCCCGTTAAGAAGGAACTGAAAAGCTTCATCAGCACATTGCCGGTTAACGTATCGCAGACCATCACATCGGGCGTGCCCTGCAGCAAATCGTTTCCGCGCATACGTACGCCGCCGTCGGCGCGGTGCGATTCGGTAAAGCGTATCGGATAGCCTGCTTTTTGCAGCTTTAACAGCGCTTTTTCAATCGTTGCAACGCCGTCGATGTTTAAAAGCCCGACCGTCGGAGTTTCAATACCGTTTGCTTTTGCAACGGCAATTCCGGCAAAGGTGTTTAACAGCATTGCCTTATATCGGTCGGCATCGGAGGCGCCGGTGGTGGACGCAATAAACATTTCTTTGCCGAAGCCGGGCGTTACCACCTTTCCGATTGTCGTAACGCCGAGCGGGAAAGTGTAGTGCATTGTTACCGCGGCTTTTATTTCGCCCGTTTTAAACAATTCTTCCATTTTATGATGGGCATCTTCCAGCGTCGGCGCTTCGTACCAGCGGAATCCCTCGGTTTTTGGGCCGCCGATCAGCACAATATCCAATCCGGGGTTCGCCTTTGCGGCAAGTTTTGCGGCGCGGATAAGCTCCGCTTCTCCGTGCTCGCTGCCGGGAACGGTTAAGCCGACCGGGAAAGCTTCCGCAAAGGCGCCTGTTTCCAGTCCCTTCGCCATCAAGCTGAATGCATCGGCCAGTTGTTGTTTCGTACTGCTCATTTTGCTCCGTCCTCCGCTAAAATACGGGCAGCGACATCGCGCATAGCATCGGCTACAATCTTCTTAATTTCCGCTTCACCGGCGCCGCCCGCAGCACCGGCACTTCCCTTGCCGTTGTTCGCTTCGATTAAAAGGCTTAAACCGTCAAAGAGGTTTGTCAAACGGCCGAGGAACAAGCTGCCCTTTCCGATAATCATCACACGGTGTAGACTGCCTGCGAGCATATCCCGCCGCGCATGGCCGATAAACGGAACGCCGGAGGGAATGTGCCCTTGAGTAGGTGCAAAACCTTCCACACCGTATTGCTTTACAAATTCCGCAATTTTCGCGCGTTCAAGCTGCCCCTTCATAACCGCAAGCGCGGCAATCATCTTCGTGTTCGCTTCCGGCACATTACCGGCTCCGGCAGGAGCGGTAATTTCGTGGTTCTGCAATTCCGCCGCGAATTTTTCGACATCGGTAATCTTCATCCCCGCCGCATTCAGCGGATCGTAGATAAGCGCCGTCATAACCGCCTGCGGAGAAGAACCGGAAGAAATCGTATGCTTACCGATGACATCGGTATTGATAACGGGGTTTACACCGTCGTCTTCCGTAATCAAAACGGCAAAACCGCCGACCATATCCTCAATGAGCGGCATATCTTTTTTTACGTGGTCTTTACCGTTCATGCCGAGCTTTGGTACGGAACCTCCGGCAACAACCATTACGTTCTTAAAGATGCCCGACCGCACAAGCGCTGCCGCATTGGCCAAGGCATGTACCGGCGCTGCACAGAAACCGCGGATATCGCAGCCGGTAGCGTGGACACAGCCTGCTTTTTCGCCGACCGATTTTGCGATATTTCCGCCTCCGCGCTGGTTTACATCGCCCGCAGCTTCTTCCGAACACTCGATAATATAGTCGATGTCCGCCGCATTAATGCCTTCCAGTTCTGCAAGATGCCATGCGGTTAAAATACCGGTTCCCTTAGTAACAAGGTTTTCCAACATCGTATGAGCGCTCAGGTTCGGGTCGGTGTCATGCGCTTGTTTAACGCAGCCGACCAGCACGTCATTGTCATATAAACCTTCCGCCATGTGAGACTGCACCAATTTTTCTATATCGACTTTCGGATGGCCTTCGCCCAACGCGATCGCCTTGTCCTTCATGAGCGGATGATTTTGGATAATTGTTGCCGCTTCTTTAGTAAATTCTTCGGTTAAGTATACCAGTTCAAAAACGTCGGCGTACTTCATCAAAATATAGAGTTCTTTTTGAGTTGCAATTTCACCGAACGGCCCGAAGCGCTCGGCTTTTTCCGTGCACTTAAACCACGGTTCGGGAATACTGGGTAAATCTTCAGGCTTTTTATTCCCGATATACACTTGATTGGGAGGATATTGAACAGCCTGTTCAAAAGTTCTTAAATGAGACGGAATAGCGGCAATATAGGGATCCGCAGGATCTTTCGCAATCGCTGCGGTTTGAGTTGAACCGTTCCGTTTTAACAGATCGGGGCTGTATGCTAACGTATAGCTCGCCCCTTTAATCACTGCGTTTTTCATAATACATCCTTATAATTAAGATATTTGGGAGTTAAATTTAAGGGAACCGTTCAAAAACAGCAGTTTTTGGCAGCCCCAAAAGCTCCTATATAATGGTAGCATTAACTTTAATTTATAGCCTACACGTTGAAAATGCTCTTGTCAAGCATTCATTTTTTATAGATTTAAGACAGAACTGTCACCCCGTTTTTTAGGCATACATCATTGAGATTACATCCTGCACAATCGGGATTGCGGGCTTTGCAGACATATCGGCCGTGCAGCAGTATCCAATGGTGAGCATCCAGCAAAAATTCTTCGGGCGTTATGCGCAGTAAATCCTGTTCCACCTCCAGCGGCGTTGTTCCGTTCGACAGCCCGATACGCGGAGCAGTCCGCAAAATATGCGTGTCGACCGCTATCGCAGGTTCTCCAAAGCCTACATTCAGCACAACATTCGCCGTTTTCCGCCCAACGCCCGGGAGACTCTCCAATGCGGCACGGTCATGCGGCACTTCCGAATGATATTGCTCGATCAAAATTCGGCTAAGCGCTATAATCCGCTTCGCCTTTGTCGGGTATAAGTTGATGGAATTGATATAGCCTTTCAACCCCTCTTCACCGAGGGCGAGCATTTGTTCCGGCGTATCTACCTTTTCAAAAAGAGGCGCCGTTGCCTTATTTACCCCGACATCGGTCGCCTGTGCGGAAAGAACTACGGCAACCAGCAGTGTGTAGACATTTTTCCAATGCAGTTCGCTCCGCGGGTCGGGGTTCTCCTGCCTCAGCCGTTCATACACCGTGTGAACCGCATCGGCAGGGAGCAATTTAATTGTAGAATCCATAACCTCAATAAGCCTCTTTATTCATTTTCGATAATAATTTGGCACATACGCATAACCTGCAGCGCCGCCTTGTGATTTTCGGGCGTTGTTCCTGCACAGCAAGCAGCATCAACATGAATGGGCACTTCGGGGAAAAAAGCTTTTAACAGCAGCGCATTCGACACGACACAAATATCCGTACATAATCCTATCAGCGTAATAGAATGAATCGGTGTTTTTTTATTTAAATTTTTTAAGGCTTCCGCCAACGAAAGTGAACCGAACGTAGGTTTTTCATAGACTTGCCCGATTATGAGTTTTTTAACCGGCTCGACAAGCTCCCATCCTGCCGTGTTTTTTATGCAATGCTGAACAGGTAAAAACCTTCCTTCCTGTGATTGCAAATAGGAATTTGAATGCGTATCCTGCGTAAAAACAATGTCCCCCTTAAAGGTCTCAATCCTTTTTACAACATTTTGAACGATTGCCTGAGCTTCCTTTGTACCCAAACTTCCGCTGACAAAATCATTCTGCATATCGATAACCGCTAACACATCGCTCATAGAAACCTCCGTTTATCTCACATTCTGCCGCATATGGGAACCTCTAAAAACCTCAGTTTTTAGGGGTTTTCCTTAGATTTAAGTTGCGATGTTTTAATTTAAGTCATTGCGATATAAAGACTTAAATTAAAACTCGTCGGGCATCTCTAAAAATCTAACTGAGTTTTTAGAGATGCCCATATCATTGATGCACATCCTCATATATAATTTTCCATCGTTTATTTCAAGGGTGTATGCCGAACTTACAAACATACCGAACTTGCAAAATTGTCGGAACCGTCTTATAGTATACTGTAGTATGAAAAAGTACATTTTATCATTTGATCAGGGAACAACCAGTTCCCGCGCTATTTTATTCGATAAAACGGGAGCAATTATCGCAACTGCGCAGCAGGAGTTCACCCAGATTTTTCCGAAATCGGGATGGGTGGAACATGATGCAATGGAAATTTGGGGTACGCAAAGCGGTGTTGCGCGTCAGGTATTGGAAGAAACGGGAACACGCCCCGATGAGGTTGCGGCGATCGGGATTACCAACCAACGGGAAACCACAGTCGTGTGGGATAAACATACCGGAAAACCCGTGTACAATGCCATTGTGTGGCAGTGCCGCCGCACCGCTTCGATATGCGATGAGCTCAAAGCGAAGGGTTGGACGGATACCATACGGCAAAAGACAGGGCTTATTCTCGACGCTTATTTCTCCGGTACAAAAATAAAATGGATACTCGATAATGTAGCGGGAGCGCGCGAGCGAGCGAATAGGGGAGAGCTGCTGTTCGGCAATATCGATACGTGGCTTATCTGGAATTTAACCCGCGGCAAAGTGCATGTGACGGACTACAGCAATGCATCCCGTACAATGCTATTCAATATTAATACCCTGCAATGGGATGATGAAATCCTTAAAGAATTGAATATTCCCCGTTTGATGCTGCCTGAGGTAAAGCCGTCGAGCTGTGTATACGGTAATACGGATGAGCATACTTTCGGCGGTGCCGATATCCCTATTGCAGGAGCTGCGGGAGATCAGCAGGCAGCACTCTTCGGACAAGCGTGCTTCGATGCGGGCATGGCGAAGAACACCTACGGTACCGGCTGCTTTCTGCTGATGAATACCGGCACTACGCCGATTATTTCGCAGAACGGCCTTTTAACGACAATCGCATGGGGCATCGGAGATACGGTGTCTTACGCGCTTGAGGGGAGCATCTTCGTAGCGGGAGCTGCCGTACAATGGCTGCGGGATCAATTAAGGCTAGTGTACGACGCTGCAGAAACGGAATACTATGCGGAACGGGTGGAAGATACCAACGGCGTATATGTTGTGCCCGCCTTTACCGGCCTCGGCGCTCCGTATTGGGATATGTATGCGCGGGGTGCGATTGTAGGCTTGAGCCGCGGCGCAAAGCGTGAACACATCGTCCGCGCCACCCTAGAATCGATTGCCTACCGGACGCGGGATGTCCTTTCCGCAATGGAAAAGGATTCCGGCATTATGCTTAAAGCGCTAAAAGTGGACGGAGGCGCGGCAGTCAACAATTTTTTGATGCAGTTCCAAGCCGATATTTTGAACGTGCCGGTACATCGGCCGCAGGTGCTGGAAACAACCGCGCTCGGCGCCGCGTACTTGGCGGGACTTGCAGTAGGTTTCTGGAAGGACATGGAAGAAATTAAACGCAACTGGGCAGTAGACCGCGCGTTTACCGTTCAAATGGACGAAGCGGCGCGCACACAGCGTTATGCAGGTTGGCAAAAAGCGATAACACGTGCCATGAATTGGGACAGCTAGCATCGGTCAAACACATCAGATTTTTGAAAATATACGCCCGCAGAATGAGAGGCGGTTCAAGCAGAATTTCGCCGCTTTGCGTCTCAAATGCTTGCCCCTCCTCTCATTCTACGGTATTTGAATTACAGATCTGATGTGTTTGACCTTTTCGGAAAAAAACTGCACAAAATTTTATCTAAAATTTTGTGCAGCCAAGGAAGATAAAGAAGAATATGTATGATGTGATTATAATCGGCGGGGGCGTTGTAGGGTGTGCTATTGCACGGGAATTGTCTCAGTACCGGCTGAGCGTTGCGCTGCTGGAAAAGCATTCGGAGGTTTGCGAAGGTTCCTCCAAGGCAAACAGCGCTATCGTGCACGGCGGCTTCGACGCAAAACCGGGAACAGTAAAAGCCCGCCTCAATGTACGGGGAAACGAACTGATACGCCGCCTTGCCCCACAGCTTCAATTTCATTTTAAGCAAATAGGTTCGCTCGTTGTTGCCTTTTCCGATGAGGATATGGAAGAACTCAAAAAACTGTATGACCGAGGTATTGCAAACGGCGTACCGGAACTTGAACTGTGGGATAGGGAAAAGACATTAGCGGAAGAGCCGAATCTTTCACCCGAAACGCAGGGGGCGCTGTTTTGCGGGACTGCCGGTATCGTGTGTCCCTTTGGCATGACGTATGCCTTTATCGAAAATGCGGTAGAAAACGGCGTTGAGCTGATATGCGATGCCGAGGTAACCGGTATAAAAAAAATCGGGAGCGGCACAGGGACGGATGGCGCCGCCGTTCAAACACGGGATGGTGCAGCTCAAACTGTAACTGCACAAACTTCGGCGCAAGAAAGCGGCTTTTCCGTCACAACGCCGCAAGGTGTTTTTACGGCGCGGTACGTTATCAACGCCGCAGGTCTGTATGCCGACAAGATTGCCGCGATGATAGGCGACTGCGATTACACAATTCTGCCCCGCAAAGGGGAATACCGCGTGCTGGATAAGGTGTGCGGCGATTTGGTACATCACGTCATCTTTCAGGCGCCGACCAAGATGGGAAAGGGCGTACTGGTAACACCCACCTACGATAACAACCTGTTAGCAGGCCCTACGGCACAAGATATCGACGACCGTGAGGATACCTCGACAACGCTTGCAGGCTTGAATAAAATCGATAGTTCGGCAAAAAAAGCGGTGCCCTCGCTCGATTTCCGGAAGACTATCCGTACTTTTACCGGCGTACGCGCCCGCCCGAGTACCGGCGACTTTATGATTTATGCTTCAAAACAGGCAAAGGGATTTATCCATGCGGGAGGCATCGAATCTCCCGGTTTGAGTTCTGCACCGGCGATTGCCGAATATGTTGCGGAACTTTTACGGCAAGAGGGTATGGCGCTGATAAAAAAGCCGCATGTCATTACCGGACGAAAGGGCATCGGTCAATTTTCCGCGATGCCGAACAAGGAGCGGGCGACCTTAATTGCGGAAAATCCGCTCTACGGACGGATTATCTGCCGCTGTGAAACGGTAACCGAAGCAGAAATCATCGAAGCCATCCGCCGCCCTGCGGGAGCGCGCACTGTCGACGGGGTTAAACGGCGGGTTCGCCCCGGAACCGGACGCTGCCAAGGAGGCTTTTGTACGCCGCGGGTTTTGGAAATCCTCAGCAGGGAATTACGGCTGCCGATGGAAAGCATCCCCAAATCGGACAAAGGCACGGAAATCGTGCTGGGGAAATTAAAGAATCCCGTTGAGAGTAAAAGCCGCAGCGGTGATTCCTCAAAGCATTCAAGGTAATCTGTTCAGAAACGGAAGTTTCCGAACAGATTAATCGGAAAAAGAATATGATGGAATATGATGTCGTAGTTATCGGAGGCGGCCCCGCAGGTTTGGCGGCAGCCCTCGCCGCACGGGAAGCCGGCGTAAAAAAAATATTGATTATTGAACGCGACCGTGAATTGGGCGGAATCCTCAACCAATGTATCCACGCCGGTTTCGGTTTGCATGAATTTAAAGAAGAATTGACCGGGCCGGAATATGCGCAGCGCTTTATCACACAGGCTTCACAGACGGACATTCAGGTGATGCTGAATACCATGGTGCTGGATATTTCGCCCAAGCGGGTTATCACCGCGGCGGCAACGGACGGGCTTAAAACCATTCACGCAGGCGCCGTGGTGCTCGCGATGGGATGCCGAGAACGCACTGCGGGTGCGATTGCCGTAAAAGGGTACCGTCCGGCGGGAGTGTACACTGCAGGCATGGCGCAGCGGATGATGAATATGGAAGGCTGCCGCATGGGTCGCGAAGTTGTTATTTACGGTTCCGGCGACATCGGGCTGATCATGGCGCGGCGTATGACGCTTGAAGGCGCAAAGGTAAAAGCCGTTGTGGAGATCATGCCCTTTTCCAGCGGACTGAACCGGAACATCGCCCAATGCTTGGAAGATTACGGCATCCCGCTTCTTTTGAGCCATAATATCAGCTTTATCCACGGGAAAGACCGGCTGGAAGGCGTTACCGTTTCGCAAATCGATTCGCGCTTTAACGAAATTGAAGGCACGCACGTGTATTACCCCTGCGATACGCTCCTCCTTTCGGTAGGTTTAATTCCTGAAAACGAGCTTTCGATAAAAGCAGGCGTGCAGCTCGATCCTGTTACCAATGGGCCGATGGTTGACAGCGCTATGCAAACCGAAATACCGGGAATCTTCGCTTGCGGAAATGTGCTGCACGTCCACGATATCGTGGACTTTGTAACACGGGAAAGCAGAACCGCCGGTAAACACGCCGGGCTATACGCGCTCGGCGCACTAAGCAGCTCGGCTTCCGTTCCCTGCAAAGTTGGACACGGTATCCGGTATGTCATGCCGCGCAAGGTATTAACGCAGACACCCGACGGGGCAAATCTTTTTATGCGGGTCGACGCAATCTATCAAAACTCTACCGTATCGGTAAAATCGGGAAATACGGTGCTCGCAAAAAAACGGATTGCCCGCATGATCCCCTCGGAAATGATCAACATCCCGCTCAGCGCCGAAACGCTGCGCCCGCTGACGGAACCGATTACCGTAGAAGTTGCAGCAACGTAGTGGGGGGGTATCCGTACAATTACAAATAAGAGGCTCTACTATAAATTTTCAGGAAATTTAGTATAATTCCCCTATGTCAACCTATAAGATAATCAATGGTAACTGTATCGAGGAGCTTAAAAAAATAGAAGCAAATAGTATTAACCTCATATTTGCTGACCCACCGTATTGGATGCGTGTTTCAGGCGTTTTAAAACGTGTCGAAGGAACTGATTATGACGGCTGTGCTGATGAGTGGGATAATCAGTTTGAAAGCCTTGATGACTATATTGAATTTACGCGTAATTGGCTCAAAGAATGTTACCGAGTTCTATCGCCGAATGGTTCGATTTGGGTTATCGGAGGGATGCAGTGTATTTATACTATCGGGAATACTATGCAAGAAATCGGATATTGGCTCATAAATGATATTATATGGTATAAAACAAATCCTACGCCTAATTTTATGGGTACCCGGCTCAATAACAGTCATGAAACTCTTATATGGGCAACAAAATCACAAAAAGCAAAATATACATTTCACTATAAGACAGCAAAAGAACTAAATACGGATACGGTTCTCGTTTCAGATTATGAAAAAGGTATACGTAAGCAAATGGGTTCTATATGGCGATTTCCTGTTTGCTCCGGGAACGAACGTATAAAAGATGATACAGGGAAAAAACTTCACTCTACGCAAAAACCATTTGCATTACTTCACAGAATCGTTGCTATATGTTCAAACATCGGCGATACGGTTCTTGATCCATTTGGAGGAACATTTACTACCGGTGCGGCCGCCATTCAATGTGGAAGGAATTTTATAGGGATAGATGCTTCTGAATTGTATTGCAAATATGGAGAAAAGAGATTATCGGAAACGAAAGAAATGATAGGCGATATTGAAAAAGCAACATTTGATATAAAACCTATAAAAGTAGATTTTATTGATCTAATAAAAAATAATTTTTTATTGCCTGATGAAAAATTTTTCTTAAAAAATAGTGATAGCTTTGCAATTCTGAAATCGGATGGAAAAATTGAACTTCCCTCAAAAAATATTGTAACCGATATTCACAAAGGAGCAGCGATACTTGGCAATAAAAAAGCTGCAAGAGTCAACGGATTTGATTTTTGGTATGTAGAAAGAAATAATAAACGAAAATCAATCAAAGATATACGCGAAAACTATCGAAAAATAATAGCCGGATAAAGAAGAAAAATAATTTTTTTAGCATAACAAAAGAATCGTTTTCACTTGTAGACAATTATATTACCGAGTGTCAACTTATACCATTTAACGAAAAAGAGTCTCTCCATAAGTTTAATACATTGCTTAATGACATAATTGAAGCAGAGCAAGATTCTACAAAATCTGAAAAAATTTCTCATGATGTTGATTTACTCTTTTATCAAAACTCCACGAAACAATATGTTTATGCGGAAATCAAATATAACGATGACCATGACACAGGAAAGTTTATAGATATAAATCGAAAATTTTTGCTTAGTTATGCTTTGCTAGTCAATAAATTAAACATTAAAAAAGTAAATCAGTTAAAACCGATTCTCATGTATTTTAATAATAAGAAGATGAAAGGCAATATTTATGTGCCAGAACAAACAAATATTTTTCGAGGTGAACGATTTTTTAGTGAATTTACAACAATTTCATATAGCGAAATAGATACGGTATTTTCTAATATTTCAGAAGATCCCTGCATAATTAAAAAATTTGATGAACTTTGTAAGAAAATACTTAATGAAAACTATTGAGAGGGACGTATTACAAATTAAGAAAAGATCTTAGAAACTAGTATAACACCGTTTTCAAAACAGACAAGGCAGACAAGATGCGTTGCGGTTTAAAACAATGTTATGTGGACTCGTGCTACTGCACGAGCTGAATTTTTAGGTATAAAGCTAGATTTAATATTAAAAAAACGTATAATAGAGCTATGATGAAACCTAAAGAAAAAAAAGAGATTTTTAATTTCTTAGAATATAATAAAAACATTCTCCAGTCCTATGGCGTAAAAAAAATAGGTCTTTTTGGTTCTTATGTACATAATCAACAAAATAAAAATAGCGATATTGATATATTAGTAGAATTTCATACTAATAAAAAAAACTATAATAACTTTATAAATTTAGTTTATTACTTGGAAGATAATTTGAATACAAAAATAGATTTATTAACTATAGAAAGTTTAAGTCCGTATATTGGTCAGAGAATACTCAATGAGGTTGAATATGTATCGATCCAATGAAGATTTGTATAATCATATTTTTGATGAAATCATTTTTTTGGAATCTGAAACAGGTACTATGACAAAAAAGGCGTTTCTAAAAGATGAAAAAACGCAACGGGCATTTGCACGGAGTATTGAAATTATTGGAGAAGCCGTTAAAAATATTTCAAATGATATAATCATTAAATATAAAGAAGTTCCATGGAGAAATATTGCCGGTATGAGAGATAAACTCATTCATGGTTATTTTTCCGTTGATTATGAAATTGTGTGGGATGTTGCAAAAAACATTATTCCTAAATTTAAGAACCAGCTGATAAAAATCATGGATACAGAAAAAAAAGAAAAATGACAATTAAAGAAATAATAACAGAAATCAATAAAATAGAAATAGATATTGTTGATTTTATAAGTAGTTACAGAAGTGAACGACTTGTCAGTAATTACAATGATTGGAATTATAAAGATGTCATTGCGCATCTTTTTGAATGGATTATGTTTTCAAAAAACAAACTAAACGCTATTGTACATAACCAAGATTTTCAAGAAATAAGTAATATCGATATATTCAATAAACAAAATTATATAAAAAATAAAAATAGGCATATTATAGAATTACAGAAGAAACTAATCTTTGAACTGAATGAATATAAAAATATTGTGTTGTTGTATACAGAAGCGGATTTACAAAGAAAAGATTTGCCAATAGGTTTTTCATTTGAATTATGGCGGTATATGGTAATGGATACTATTATACATCCTGTAATGCATTTATTATATTATTTAATTAAAACAAAAAACTATAAGTTATTTTTCAAATTGTGTAAAAAATATAATGAAATATTTTATTGTTATGCAAAAGGAAATATTGAGGTGTATTCTTTTTATGAATATATTGAAGATAGTAAAAAATTTATTGAGAATATAAAAGAATTAGGCGAGCAGTATAAAAATGATGATATGATACATGCAGTTTTAAAAGCCAATAAAATAGATGAAAACATCTAACACCCGCTTCAACCTGACATTGCGGACAAGCCGCAAATGCAGGTCAAGCGGTAGTTAGGTTGACCCGTGTTACTGCACCAGCTGAATTTCTAAGGCATAAATCTAGATTTAATATTAAAAACCTGAAAACCAATTGAGATTTTACCGATTACACATAACCGGCCTGAAACGTTTTAAGCGGCGCGCCTGCCAGCTTTTCCGTTAAAAAGAAGAGAAAGCGTTTGAGCTCCCCATAGGCAGCGGGGCTGAGCGGCAAGTGCCGTGAATAGCCGGGGGCTTTTTCCGTTACCGCATACAAATACCCGAAAGCTTCTGCAGAAAGCGGAAAGCTATGTCCATCGAAGCTGCGGCAGGAGCTGCAAAAGCATTCATCCTCGGCAGGGCTATACACGGCGCAGCACGCTTCCGCCGGAGAAGACACGGCTCTTGAAGTATTTTCAGCGCCGCCACTTCCCCACCCTGTAGGATTGGTTATACTCTTGGTGCCGCTGCTCCCCGCACCGGCGCCAATTGCGATCTCTGCGCCGCAGAAACCGCAATGAAATATATCGGGCGCAACGCCGGCCGTCTGTAACAGCCGCCATAAAAAGCGTAAAAGCCCGCGCTCGCATCCTTCGTCGTCGGACACACAGAGCCCGTCCAAAAAAGCGTTAACCAGCTGCCAGTTCACCGTGCCGCAGGTTTTTATCGTAATTTCGCTGCACACGGCGGCGCACCAGCTGCGGGCTAAACTTTCGCGCAGCTCCATCCGATAGGCGCTCACTGAAAAATCGGTAATTTTATTTAAATTTTTTATCGGGTTGGAATAGAGCCAGACTTTTCCGCTCTGATAGGCTGCAACCATCCCCCGCAGTTTACTCCGTGCGCCGCCGAAAAGCGTTGCAGGCACAATGGTACACCCGTGCTCTTGCGGCACAAGGAGCGATACGTTCCGATGATCGCTATTAAAAGAAGAAACCGACAGCACGAGCGCCTCGGTATTCCACGAGCGGTTACTCATACTGCCGGTTTTATGGTTAGAACGTGTAAGTACATCACGTACAAGTATATCGCATCGCGGTACAACACGCTGCCGGGGTTAAAATTCCGCGGATTTGGGAGTGCGCGGATACGGGATAACATCGCGGATATTCGCCATTCCGGTAACATAGAGGAGCAGCCGGTCAAAACCGAGGCCGAAACCCGAATGAGGTACGCTACCGTAACGGCGTAAATCCAAATACCACCAATAGTTTTTCATATCAAGCCCAAGCTCGTTCATACGGGTTTCAAGCGCAGCAAGATTATCCTCCCGCTCGGAACCGCCGATAATCTCGCCAAGTCCCGGCACCAGAACGTCCATCGCCCTCACCGTTTTGCCGTCATCGTTTTGCTTCATATAAAAGGCTTTAATTTCCTTGGGATAATCCGTTACGATAACGGGGCCTTTAAACACCTGTTCGGTCAAATATTTTTCGTGCTCGCTTTGAAGGTCGCAGCCCCAGAAGGGTTTAAACTCAAACTCGGCAGCGTGCTTTTCAAGTTCCTTCACCGCCTCCGTGTAGGTGATGCGGGTAAAAGGAGTTTTCACCACGTGTTCCAGCGTTCCGATGAGTCCGGGTTTAATCTGCGCGTTAAAAAATTCAAGATCCGCCCTGCAATGGGTGAGCGCCCATTTAAGGAGATAGACGATAAAATTTTCCGCCAATTCCATGTTGTCTTCAAGCCGGAAAAACGACATCTCCGGTTCTATCATCCAAAACTCGGAAAGGTGGCGCGTCGTGTTTGAGTTTTCCGCACGGAATGTCGGCCCGAAGGTATACACCCGGGAAAGCGCCGTTGCATACGTTTCTATCTCAAGCTGACCGGAAACCGTCAAATAGGCAGCCCGCTCAAAAAAGTCCTGCTTATAATCGAGGATAAAGGTAGCAGGATCGGCTTTATCCTTGAGCGCCTTGCGCACAATCTCCTGCATATCGAGCGTCGTTACCTGAAACATCTCTCCGGCGCCTTCGCTGTCGGAGGCGGTAATCAGCGGCGTATGCACGTACTGAAAGCCGTGCTCTTGAAAGAAGTTATGCACGGCAAATGCCATTTGATTCCGCACACGGGCAACCGCTCCGAACGTATTGGTGCGGGCACGCAAGTGGGCTATGTCCCGCAAAAACTCAAATGTGTGCCGCTTTTTTTGCAGCGGATACGTTTCGCCGGAAGCCTCGCCGTACACAAAAATCGTTTTTGCGGCAACTTCTACAGCCTGTCCCGATGCGGGAGATTCAACCAATGCGCCGGTTGCTTTAATCGAAGCACCGGTCGTAATCCTGCTTAGTTCTTTTTCGGTTTGGGAATCAATTCCCTTATCGCGGTCAAAGGTAAGCTGAATGGATGCAAAGCATGAACCGTCGTTTACCTGAATAAAAATAAGGTTCTTTGTTTCACGCTTGGTACGCACCCACCCGTAGACGGCAACCTCTTGTCCGTCCGGTTTTTGCATCAGTATATCTTTAATCAATGTAATCATTTTAAAATCTCATCCCTATTCGCTGTCGTATTCAATCAGTGTTTTAATCGGTAAATCACCTAGAACTTTGTCGTAGTGCAAAAACGGCAATCCGATAACACCGCAAAAACCGGCCACTTCCGCACCGCCCTGATTCAGCATTTTCCGGGCGGCATTCAGCGTACCGCCGGTGGCGATCAGGTCGTCAAGCAGCAATATCCGCTGGCCTTTTTGTATATCGGAAGTGTGTACTTCGATAGTAGCCTGACCGTATTCGAGGTCGTAAGAACAGGAATACGTTTCTCCCGGCAGCTTGCCCTTTTTCCTGATGAGAATGAGCGGAATACCGAGCCTGTCGGCAAAAGGCGCGGCAAAAATAAACCCGCGCGATTCGATGGCCGCAACCGCATCGATTTTTTCATTCTTATAAAAGCTCGTAAGCTTGTCCAAACAATAGTGAAATGCTTCAGGATTTATCAGAAGCCCCGTAATATCATAAAACAAAATTCCCTTTTTAGGAAAATCCGGAATCTTACGGACGGCACTATCAATCAAAATATCTTTCATATTAACATTTTAACTTTACAAGGTATAATAGTCAAGGTAACGCGAATTATAGCCATAACACTTTTTTTTTGATACTATTGCCCAATGATGATACGGAATTTGAACGATATTGCAGGCCTTTCGGTAACCGTTATGGGACTCGGTTTAAACGGCGGAGGGCTTGCTTCCGCGCGTTTTTTTGCCGAACACGGCGCAAAAGAGGTTGTCGTAACCGACATGAAAACCGAGGAGGAGCTTGCCCCCTCCGTTGCGGAGTTGAAGCCTTATCCGAATGTACGCTTTGCCCTCGGCGGCCATAATATAGAAGACTTCCGTACGGCAGATATGGTGATTAAAAACCCCGGCGTAAAATCGGAAGGAAATCCGTATCTTGCGGCTGCGCGCTGCATCGAAACGGATATTTCAATCTTTTTAAAGCTGAGCTCCGCGCCGGTACTTGCCGTAACCGGCAGCAAGGGAAAATCGTCAACCGTCAGCGCGCTGTATTACGGGCTGCAGCAATGCGGCATACCGGCATTCCTCGGCGGTAACATCACGGTGAGTCCTCTTACCTTTTTAACGGAAACACGTGCCGATACGCCGGTTGTGCTGGAGCTCTCCAGCTGGCAGCTCGGTGACCTCGCGCATTGCCCGCAGTTAAAGCCGAAAATAGCGCTTATCACTCACATCATGCCCGACCATCAAAACTGGTACGGGTCGATGGAGCAGTATGTAGCCGATAAAAAAATTATCTACCGCAATCAGGACAAAAACGATTACACTATTTGCAACTACGATGACGGCTGGGGAAAAATTTTTGCCCAAGAGACTGCAGGGCAGGTCTTTTGGTATAGCGCACATCCGTTGCCGCCGCATCTGCTCGGCGCATGGATAGCCCCCGACGGTTCCGCGCGGATACGGTTAAAAGCTGGCGATGACCGGCTGCTGCTGCCGCCCAAAATTGCGGTACCCGGTGCGGCGCTTAAACAGAATGTCATGGCTGCATCGCTTGCCCTTGCGCTATACGGCGTTGAGCCGAAAAAAATCCCGGACGTTATGAAGACCTACGGAGGAATCCCCCACCGACTCGAATTTTTTTATGAAACGGAACAGTTTAAATTCTACAACGATTCTGCGGCAACGATTCCCGAAGCGGCAGCGGCGGCCGTCAATGCTTTCGATAAGCCGGTTATCCTGATTACCGGAGGCACCGACAAAAAGCTCGACTTTACCGGACTTGCGCCGGAACTTAAAAAGGCAAAGGCCTTGTTTTTGCTTGCCGGCACGGGTACCGATAAACTAATACCGCTGCTGCAAGCCGAGCACACTCCGTACTTCGGCCCCTTTCAAGACCTTACAACGCTGCTTGAAGCAGTCCGCAACGAGACGGAACATGCGTTGCGCAGCGGAAGCACAGCGGCGCAAGAAATTGTCGTATTTTCCCCCGGCGCTACGAGCTTCGGAATGTTTAAAAACGAGTTCGACCGCGGACTCCGCTTTAAAGAAGCGGTACGGCAATGCTGGCCGACAGGACACTCCCCTACTCCTTAAGCCCGCCCCCTTTTCTTACGTCTTCAGCACTTTGTACGCAATAAGACCGCCGATCAAAAAAAGGAGACCGGCGGCATCCAATATGCGCATCATCCAAGGCGGCGCTACGGTTGCAGGAAGATAGAGGCCTGCGAGCAGTAAAAAGATACTGACGATAATAAGGCTAAGGCCGCAGAGTTTTTTGGTTGTTTCAGACATCGGAGTGCGCTCCTTTTTGTTCATACCAAGCATCGGAAGACGGCTGCGCATGAATCATACGGTAATAAAGGCCTTGCTGCGCGAAAAGCTCCGCATGAGTGCCGCGCTCTTTTAATTCACCGTTGTCGATAACAAAAATTTGATCTGCATTGCGGACGGTTTTAAGCCGGTGAGCAATAACGAGCGTTGTTTTTCCGCGGCACAACTCGCTGAGCGCTTTCTGTATCGCCTGCTCGTTATCGGCGTCGAGGCTCGCGGTCGCTTCGTCTAAAATGATAAGCGGGGCGTTTTTGAGCATACTGCGCGCAATGGAGATACGCTGCGCTTCTCCGCCTGACAGGGTCGCCCCACCCTCGCCTATCACCGTATCGAATCCGTACGGAAGCTTCATAATAAAATCATAGCAGCAGGCTTTTTTTGCCGCCTCGATAACCGCCGTCCTGTCTGCATCCGGTATACCGAACGCGATGTTGTTTGCGATAGTGTCTTCAAACAGGTACACCCGCTGAAACACCATACTGATATGATCCATCAGTGCCGCAAGCGGAAGCGTTTTGATGTTTTTTCCCCGCAGCAGAATTTCCCCGTCCGATATATCCCAAAACCGAGCCGCTATATTTGCGACGGTGCTTTTCCCGCTGCCCGATGCCCCCACAAAGGCAACCGTTTGCCCCTGCGCTATATCAAACGAAAGGTTATGCAGCACTTCATCGCCGCCGTACCCGAACGAAACGTTTTTAAACGCAAGTTCCGTGTTTCCGGCCGGCGGAACCGATTCGGTTCCCGTATCGTCAAGCGGCTTTTCGTTAAACAGTTCTTGAATACGATCCAGCGCCGCCTGCATAATCGTCAGTATCCCAATCTTTTGATAGAGCTGTTTAAGCGGCGTAAAAACATTGAACACAAAAAGCATTACCGCAACAAACACGGAATGCGATACGGATCCGCTTTGGAGTAAAAAAATATCCGCCGCAAGAAGCGCCGTCATGCCGATGCCGTAAATAATTAAAAGATTGCGATCCTTCGGTGCGTATTCTTCCTCAAACGTCAAGTTCGTATCCTTCAAGCGGGCAAACCCGTTTCTGATATCCTCGGCACCCTCACCGGTAAGATTGTAGCTTTTTATCACGCCGAGCCCTTCCGTATATTCCAGCACGGCGCCCGTTAAATCTTCTATGCTTTTTTGCCGTATGACGGAGTTACGCGCCGAAAGGCGGATAGCAGTCTGCGCAAAAAGAACCGCGGTAAGCTCCGTGACGAGAGCAACCGCACCGAAAAGCGGATGCAGGGCAAACAAAAAGACGGTCAGTATGATTTGTGCAATGATACTGCCGGTAACATCCGAAACAATCATCATCGCCTGCTCTTCGATGAATACCATGTCGGCGGATAACACGGAGCTTATCTTGCCGAGATTTCCCGCAGTAAAGTATCCCATCGGCAGCGAGCGGAGATGCCGTCCGAGCGCAAGCCTTTTTTCAGCAAAAACCTGAAACCCTGTTCCCGATTGCAGCCGGTCGGCGATATTTTGACAAACTGCTTGGACGGCAAACAACAGTAGCATGGCAAGCACCGCGTAACCGGCCGCCGCAATCGAGGCTTCCCCTTTCATAAGCATGTCGATGAGCTTTACGGCAATCATGAGCGGGGCATTTGCGGCAACCGCTTTTAAAAAAGTAAAGAGATACGCCCAGCGGATTTTACTTGCATACGTGCCGGTAAACTTCAGAATACGATGAACCATTGCAATCATAGAGGGCTTCCTTCTTTTTTCACCGTCCAATCCGCGGCATCTTCCGAAGCGTGCCAAAGGTTTTGGTATTCGCCGCAGGTTTCCATCAGCTGTTCATGGCGTCCCTGTCCTACGATGCCGCCGTCCTTGAATACGATAATGCAATCGGCGTTTATAATTGAAGACAGTTTATGCGCGATGACGATAACCGTTTTATCCCGCACGATCTCGCGGATTGCAAGATTCATTTTTTGCTCGTTTTCCGGGTCGACAAAGGCGGTCGCTTCATCCAACACGATAATAGGCGCATCTTTGAGTATTGCACGCGCAAAAGCAATCCGCTGGCGCTGCCCGCCTGAAAGCTTACTGCCTGCCTCTCCCGCAAGCGTATCGTATCCGTCGGACAGTGCACGGATAAAATCGTCAGCCTGCGCTTTTTTTGCCGCTTCGATTACCTCCGCATCGGATGCGCCTTTTTTCCCGATACGGATATTTTCTCGAATACTCTTGTTAAACAAGAACACATCCTGAGAAACATACGCAATCTTTTCATTGAGCGCCTCCAAAGTCATCTCGCGAATATCCTGCCCGCCGATAAAAATACCGCCGTCCGAAATATCGTAATAGTGAACCAGCAGCTTTGCGGCCGTACTCTTCCCGCTGCCCGATGCGCCGACAAAAGCCGTCATCCGGTTTTCTTTTGCCGTAAAGCTTACTCCCTTTAACGCCTCCGTATCCTTGTAGGCAAAACGGACATCGCGGAATTCGATGCCGCTGCCGGTACCGGCAAACGGTGCGCTGCCTGTTTTAAGCTCAGGGTAATCGAGCGCTTTTTCCAACGATTGAATTTTATAGCTAACCTGCGGTATGGCGCCGATAAAGCTCACGCTTCGCAAAAGAAGCGGAGAGATGCCGAAAGAAATGCAGATAATGAGGATATAGCGCGCAAGTGTCAATTGACCGAGCACAATCAAAAGCGTACCGAACGGCAAGCTGTACAATAAAATGCTTGAAAACAAACTTCCGTACAAGGCCATCCACGGCCATGACACCTTGTACCACGACAGTGCAAAATCGCGGTAAGCGGTAACCGACGAGGCGAAGTGTTCGCCGAATTCTCCCTGCCGGTTAAAGATGCGGATAACCTCCATCCCGTTTACGTATTCGACAATGGTATTGTTGAGGCGTTTTGATGCGGCAAAATAATTTCCCATCTGATCGGTACCGATTCGGAACATTTGCGTTGAAACGCTCACCCCCATCACCACAACGAGGCCGGTAAGCAGCGCGAGCTGCCAGTCGATGGCAATGAGGCACAAAAGAGCGGCGGCTGCAACGGTGAGGTTTGCAATTCCTTCGGGGATGATATGCGCAAGCAAAAGCTCGATCGATTCAATATCATCGGTAAAAAGCTTTTTTACCGCGCCGCTTCCCATCTCTTTGATTTTCCCGAGCGGTATGCGCTCAAGCTTTTCCTGCAAAAAACAGCGGATGTTTTCCAGCGTGCTAAACGCCGCCCGATGAGAAAGCTGCAAGCCGTAAACGTATAAAATAGAATATGCAAGCTCACACAATAAGATGAGTGCGAGTGTTTTCGCACTTCCCTCTAAAGTCGGAGAAGCGCCGCTCAATAAACCGTTTAAAATGCTGTAGACAAAAAGGTACGGCGCGATACTCGCAATAGAAGCGATTGCCATACAAGCGGCTGCGCGGTATATCGTACGGCGATGTACGCCTGCGTAATGCAAAATTTTCCCGACGGCGCTCTGCTTTTCCCGTTTCCTGCTTGTATTCTCGTCGTTTTGCCGTAAAAAATATGCCGAAACCCGATCGATTCCGGCTTCGTTCAAGGGATAAAAGGCCTGCGCTCTGCCGTTTTCAAGATGAAGGATATGCGTACAGCAGTGCATAATCAATTCGGGATCGTGCGTAATAATGAGCGAAAGGGAAGCGCTGCTTTTCAACTCGTTTAAAAGCGTACCGAAGCGTTCCATACCGCGCCGGTCAAGTCCGCTAGTCGGCTCGTCAAAGATGAGTATTTCTTTTTTTGCGCATAACGCGGAAGCAATCGCCGTACGCTGTTTCTGTCCGCCTGAAAGCGAGGCAGGATGACGGTCTTTAAACGGTAAAAGCCCGAGCTTCGATAGCACCGCTTCTGCTTCCTCACGGGAAATATCCGTATTCATCATCACTTCTTCCAATACGCTGTCGGCAAACAGCTGCCAGTTGACATCCTGCATCACCATAAAACTGCGCCTGCTGCGTTCCTTTGCCGACATATACATGCCGTCAAAAGCGATACTGCCGCTTGACGGAATAAGCCCTGCGAGCGCTTCGGCAAGGGTACTTTTCCCCGAACCGTTATTACCGATCAGCGCAACGATTGCGTTCTTCGGCAGCGCCATCCGCTCTATATCGAGAATGCGTGCAGAACCGTAGCCACAGTTTAAATCGAGCAGCTCCAGCGCAGGCTTCGCTTCAAAAGCTACTCCTTCGGCGGGAGTCGCGGTCGGCTGTTCCGCTCTTACCGCATCGGATTTCGGCCGCACAGACGCTTCCGCTTTCTGCGCAAGAGCCGGAAGCGATCGCATATCCGTAATACGCAAGCCCAGCGCTGCTAAATCGGATTCGGCGAGTCCCTTCATTTCGTCCCGTGTAAAAATGCGTTCGATTTTTCCACCGTTCATATAGATGAACCTGTCAGCCAAATCCATAAGGTAGTACAGCCGGTGTTCGGCAATAACGACGGTTTTCTTTTCAGACTTTATTTTAACAAGCATGGAACGGAGCCGTTCAATGGCGCGTTTGTCCAAATTAGAGGAAGGCTCGTCCATGACAAACACCTTGGGGTTTGACGTATAGCAGGATGCGCAGGCAATTTGCTGCTTTTCTCCGCCGGACAGCTCAAAAATATCCCTATCCAGCAGGTTCGCAAGCTGCATATCGCACTTGGTTTTCTCAAGCCGTTTTTTAATTTCTTCCCTCGGTACGCCGAGATTTTCCGAGCCGAATACCAGTTCGCTTGTCGTATCGATATTGAAAAACTGGCTTTTCGGATTCTGAAAAACGCTGCCTACCAGCGCCGCCGTATCGGATAGCGCCGTCTTATCCACGCACACCCCGTCTATCAGCACGGTTCCCGTCATCTCGCCTTCGTAAAAGTGCGGGGCAAGTCCGTTTATCAGCCGGGTTACAGTCGTCTTACCGCAGCCCGATTCTCCGCACAAAACAACAAATTCGCCGTCTGTTATGGTAAGGTCTATTCCGTATACGCCGTCTCCCGTACCGTGTTCTCCACTATAGGAAAAAGAGACGTTTTCAAAATTGATCACACTATTACTCTCCGATAGTATTGAGGGGTTTCTTACTATGACAGAATATTATTGATAGCGCTTTATGGAGAAAGGCCACCTCTACCACCCCACGCCTGTAGCGGCATAGATTGCCATCCCCACAAACAGCAGCATCACGATATAGTCGGGAAGCGTCATCTTTACCGCTTCGTATGACGTGCGCTTCCGCTCCGCATCCAACCCGCGCGCAAGGGAGGCGGCCGCAAGTTCTTCCATTACGGAAATGCAGCTGAAAAGGAGCGGTATCAGCATATATTCAACGGTTTTACCGGGAGCGCGCAAGATTGCACCCGGTTCAAGGGATATACCTCTAAACGCCATCGCCTTTCTGATGCCACTCCATTCCTCTCGAACCGTCGGTATAAAACGCAGTAAAACAGCGATAGGGATGATCACAAAAACGGGCAGGCGCATGGCGGAGAGGGCTGCAATGAGCTTACTAATCCGTGTCGTTTTGATTAAAAGGGCAAGCGCAAGAAACGGAGGAATCCCATACCTAAAAAGCATCGCAATCCCAAGTATGATGCCCGTTACGGCGGGAGCCCCCGTGCCTGAAGAAAGCATAACGTACCTGATGTATTCCATAACGGCAATCAAAAGGAAGCATTTTACGGCAAACCAAACTTCGCCGCACAATGCCAAAAGCACACAGACCACAGTACAATACATCATAAAAGGTTGGCCGTTATAGCAAAATGTACTGAGCACCATACTCGAAAAGAAAATCAGCAGCTTTGTGCGCGGATCGAGCGAGAGAATACCGTTACCGCTTTCACCGCTTCCATACAGCGCGGGGGACATCTAAACGGTTCCGGCCTTTTCAAAGTGTTTTTTGACCAAATTCTTCGCAATGAGCGCACCGCCTATTCCGCCGAGTATTGCGCAGCCTAACACGACATACCATATTTTCCCGTGAAAGGCAAACCGGGCAAACGCTTGCGCGGATGAATCGTTATAATACCCCTTTGTAAAGGACATGAATTTGTCATAGTCCAAAAGGATCATTAACGTGGGAGCGGCCATCGTTAAATTAAAAAAAACAAACGATATAAGATACATAATCCGCGATTTGTACTTGCCTAAGAAAAGGATCAGCTCCGCCAAAAGCGCTGCGGTTAGTGCAAACAGCACGCCATACCAGCTTTGTGCACAGGCTATCAGTGCAAACAGTGCACCGAGTATAAGCGCCGCCCCGAATTTATGTACTTTAAGCACATACAGCATATAGACGGTACCGCCTATCAGACCTACCGTCAGCGGCGCCATAAAATAAAGCAGCGGGCTAATCATTGACGATCCCATAACGATAATCAGCATCAGCACAAGGTAAATTGCGCAAAACGCTCCCGCATAGATAAAATCTCTTGTCCTCATTTTTTTATCGGATTGTGTTGTCGAACTCATCGTTTTAAAACTCCTTACATTTGAAAACCGGTTAAACGGCACTCTAAAAGGCGGGCAGCATTTTAAAGTTGAATAATGGTAGTACATACGCTTCTATCTGTCAATGACGTGTTAACGCAAGGTAACTATTCCTACATATAAAAAAATAAAGTATTGAAGATGGTGTTGCATAAGCTGTCAATTATTTATATAATATAGGGTAATTTGTTAAATTTCTGGAGTATCTATGAGCGGAGTAAGTATTGCATTACTGGTATTTTTTATTATAGTTGCGTTTTTGATTGTCGGATTGGTATTATTGCAGAATGAAGAAGGAGACAGCCTCGGCGGTCTTTTTTCGGGCGGATCGAATTCGGCTTTCGGCTCGCGTTCCGGCAACATACTGACAAGAGCAACGTATACCCTGATAACGCTGTTCTTTGTGGTTACATTTTTTCTCGCATGGCTGAACAAAAGCCCGGGAGATTCCGGTTTACAGCAAGATGCTCAACTGCAGCAAGCCGAAACCGCAACCGAATGGTGGAAGGAAGGAACGCCGAACTCCAATGAAACCGGCAATACGGAGAATACCGAAACCGTACCGCAATCTTCCGAAGGAACAGCTGCCGATAATACTTCTCATTAAATAGTAAAATTTTGCATTTAATAACCTTTTGTGAAACATGAAGTCCGTTAAGTTGCAGCGAGATGAATATATCTTCATTTCATTCTAGGATTGTTCCTCTATAAAAAGGATCGTACGAGCAGGCATGAAATATTTTATAACATTCGTTAGCACACTTTTTTTAATGGCCGGTCTGGTATTTTGTACGGATTTAATACCGCTTTCATTTTATACCGAACCGGCTCTATTCCCCTTTAATGCGGTAGTCGGCGTTGCGGAAGACAGCCATGATTGTCTGTACTTCGCTACCCATTCAGGACTTATTAAGTATAATGGAATTACGTCCGAAAAATATGAGCACCTGCCCTTTGACAACACAACTATCCGGTCAAGCCAAATCCAAACCATTTATATGGACACCGATGATATCCTATGGCTCGGTACATACAGCGGGCTGGAGCGTTTTGATATCAAAAACGGAACGATCGGCCATTTTCCTGTCAGTGATGATGTAATTACAGCGGTTTTCCGAGACTCAAAACGGCACTTATGGATAGGGACAATCAACGGATTATACTTTTGCCGCGACGGCAGCTGTAAAAACTTTACCCCTTTTAATAATCACCAATACAATTCTTTTATCGGAAATAATACCATCCGTTCGATCAGCGAAGATTCCCGCGGCATCATCTATGCCTCAACGTATGACGGAGTATGGCAGTATAATGAAGCAGAGGGCTCATTTGAACCGTGCTCTCTGATACCCGAAGGATGCCCCGGAAAACATGGGGTTGTATACCATTTTATCGAAGACGTTAACGGCACGTATTGGCTTTCTGTCTGGGGTGTCGGGCTTATCCGTATTACACCGAGCAAGAACAAATACGAAGTGTATTCATTACCGGATGCACGGATATACACGCTCTACAATAATTTTATCACCGACAATTATATTGCGGTAGGTACATGGGGCAGCGGCATGTATATCATCAATAAGAAGACAAAAGAAGTAACTCCCTATAAAGCCAATCAAAATCTGACGGGCTCTCTTACCAATAACGTCATTTATTCGCTTTTTATAAACAAATATAATATGCTGTTTGTGGGTACGGCCGATTCGCTGAACATAGCGGATTTAAGCCGGCTTTCGGGCGATATTGCAGTACCTCTCTATACCGAACCTGCCGAAGCTCAAAAAAAATTAGCACATCTTGAGGATACCATTTCTTGTTTAGCAGCCAGCGCCAACTACATTTGGGCGGCTTCACATAACATCCTTGCGCGGTACAGCCTTGGCGGATCGGAACCGAAAGAATTTCCCTTCATAGTGGACGAAAACCAAGTAAACAGCGCCCTCATTTATTCCATCAGTGTTATCAGCGATACGGAAGCTTGGATAGGTACCAACAAGGGACTGTACCTTTTTGATTCAACAGCCGCTTCGTTTACACCTATTTCACTCTACAATAATAGAGTATCCGACACCTCAAGCTTTTTGATACGGTCTATTTATCAAGACCTTGATGATACACTTTGGATCGGCACTTATGGCGCGGGGCTTATTCATTTTTCTCCTACAAAAGGGATACTTGCACAATACCGCCATTCCGATACCCCCCGCTCGTTGAGCAACGACATTGTTTTTTTTGTCAACCGGGACAGTCACGGTACGCTGTGGATCGGTACAAATAAAGGTCTATGCCGATATGTGCCGGAGACAGAAGACTTTATCGCGTACTTATATGATGTAAACAAGCCGACCGGTATTTCTTCCAACCGTGTCGATTCCTTTTGCGAAGATACAAAAGGCTTCCTCTGGTTCGGCACAAACGACGGCGGTATCTGCCGGTTTAACCCAAAAACAGAACTCTTCCGAACCTATACAAAAGATATAGGGCTTTCCTCCAATCAGATTATCGGGATTACCGATGCGGATGACAGCTTTTTATGGATAGCCGCCCTTAAATATTTAAATTTATTCGATATGACACATGAAACGGCTCAAGCATATAATATCGCCAATATACGTCAATACGGCTATTTTTCATGTTCTCCTATCGCTTTAAAAGATAAAGGGCTGTTTTTCTTCGGTACCGACAAGGGTATATTAAAAATCTCTCAAGAAAAACTCTATACCTTCCGCCTCCAATTTGCACCTATCAAGATACGGGCACTGACAGCCGACGGTGAGCCGGTCAATTTATATGCAAAAAAGCAGCCGTTAGTATTCGGCTATAAAACAGATGATATTAAAATTTCATTTGCCGCCCCCTACTCTTCCCGGCGCAAAAAGCCCGTTTGCGCCTATAAACTAAGCGGTATCGACAAAGATTGGATCGTTTCATCCGACCGAAACTATGTACGATATACACACTTACCACCCGGATCGTATACGTTCTCAGTAAAAAATGCGGCGGAAGGGCAAGATGTCGTACACGACAGTGTTTCATTTACCATACAGCAAAGTTTTCTCATTTCTCCCGTTATGATTTGGTTTTATATCGTAGTAGTCTCGATTATGGTTTTCTTAGCCTACAAAATCCATAAGTTGTATTGGCTGCAGCGGTATGCCGATCTGCTTGAAGAAAAGCAGCTGGTATTGATACAAGATAACTTTACTCTTAAAGAGCTTTCCCTGCTTGATCACTTAACCGGAATAGGCAACCGCCGATATATCGATATGCTCGGCTTAAAGATATGGCAAATGGTAATGGAGCATAAAACTGCAATAGCGGTTATGATGTTCGACATTGACTTTTTTAAAAACTATAATGACCGCTTCGGACACCAAGCAGGCGACGAACTGTTACGCTTAATCGGAGCGGATTTAAAAAAGCGTATCCGTACGGAAACGGACTTAACCGGCCGGTACGGCGGTGAAGAATTCCTCATTGTGATGTATAACCTCTTCCCCGACAAAGCGATGCATATCGCGGAAGGCATCCGGAAAACGGTAGAAACAATGCATGAAAGGCATCCGAAAGAAATAGTAGGACAAGCCACAATCAGCATCGGAGTTTTCTCGGAAACACCGTCTGAAGAAGATACCTTTGAGCAGATGATTCATAAAGCTGATTGCGCGCTATATCGTGCAAAGCAGACGGGAAGAAATAAGGTTGTGTTTTATGATACAACGATGGATCAAATAGACGGTTGTAACTAAAACCGCCTATTAATTCGAGTGCAAATCAATCAACACCTCGTTAACGAATTAAAAAGGAGCAGTACGTGCTTAATACTATGCGGAATATCGGCATCATGGCGCATATCGATGCCGGAAAAACCACCACAACAGAACGCATTCTTTTTTATACCGGAAAAATCCACCGTATCGGAGAAATCGATGACGGAGCTGCGGCAATGGATTGGATGCAGCAGGAGCAAGACCGCGGTATAACCATTCAAAGTGCCGCAACGACAACCTATTGGCGCGACCATCAAATCAATATTATCGACACACCCGGACATGTCGACTTTACCGCTGAGGTGGAACGCTCGCTGCGTGTACTCGACGGAGCGGTCGCTGTGCTTTGCGCAGTAGGCTGGGTGCAGCCGCAAACCGAAACGGTGTGGAGACAAGCCGACCGTTATCACGTGCCGCGTATTTGCTTTGTAAACAAAATGGACAGAATAGGCGCCGATTTTTTTGCGGCGATGGAGGATGTTAAAGAAAAATTCGGCTGCACGGTAATGCCGCTTGAAATCCCCATCGGCAGCGCAGAAAGCTTTGAAGGAGTCATCGACCTTGTTACAATGGAAGAGATTCGCTGGGATGCGGAAACCGAAGGGGAAAAATTCACCCGCAGCCCGCTTTCAGAGCAATACCGTGCGGAGGCGGAAAAATACCGCGAAAAAATGCTGGATGTCGTTTCCGCCTATTCCGACACGGTAACGGAGCTGATGCTTGAAGGAGAACCCATTCCTGCAGAACTGATAAAAAAAGAGATCAGAAAGGCGGTACTTCAGCGCGATTATATTCCGTTTTTATGCGGAGCCTCGCGGCGCAATATCGGTATTCAGCCTCTCATCGACGCTATCGTAGACTATTTGCCTGCCCCCGATGAGGTGGCGCCTGCCGAAGGCATTCAACTGAAAAAAGGCACACCCGTTTCTATCCCCTGTAAGGTCGGCGGAGTACCGCTCGGCCTTGTCTTTAAGATTCAATACGATAGGGAAGCAGGAGCGCTCTGCTATGTGCGGATGTATTCGGGAAAGATAAAATCAGGCGATCAGGTATACAATGCAGGAAAGAAAAAACGGGAACGGGTCAGCCGTATCTTGCGGATGCACTCCAATAAATCGGAACCGATGGACAGCGTAGAAGCCGGCGACATTGCCGTGTTTGTCGGGCTCAAGCTGGCACAAACGGGTGACACGCTCGGCAGCGAAGGAATGCCGATACTGCTTGAATCCATGCAGTTCCCCGAACCGGTTATTTCCGTAGCCATAGAACCTAAAAGCCTTTCTGAAAGCGATAAACTAAAAGACACGCTCGCGATTTTATCGCGGGAAGATCCGACCTTTATAAGCCGCGAGGATTCGGAGACGGGGCAGCTGATTATCTCCGGTATGGGAGAGCTGCACTTGGATGTCCTTACAACCCGTATGCTGCAGGACTTTAAGGTGGAAGCCCGTATCGGCAAACCCCAAGTAACTTACCGCGAATCCATCACGCAGACAGTGGAACATACCGAACGGTTCAGTAAGGTGCTTGCCGGTAAAGAACAAACCGCACAGATTACACTCCGTGTGGAACCGCTTGAACGGGGTTCGGGGAACAGCTTTAAGAACAAAGTGAAAGTTTCGACGGGAGGAACTCCGCAGGCGCATTCCCTGCCCGAAGATATTGTCGAGGCGGTAGAACACGCAATCCGCGGCGCCTTTAATTCGGGTATTCAATACGGCTACCCCTGCGTAGACATCGGCGTAACCCTTATCGATGCGGAATACGACGAGCTGACTGCAACAACCTTTGCCTTTGAAGCCGCCGCCGCGATGGGTTTTGACGAGGCCTGCCGTAAAGCCTCTCCCGAACTGCTGGAGCCGGTGATGAATGTCGACATTCTCTGCCCTAAGGAATTTGTCGGAGATGCGATGAGTCAGATGACGCAGCGCGGCGGTATGGTACTCGGCATGGATTCAAAACCGAGCATCGATGTTGTTCATGCACAGGCGCCGATGGCAAAGCTCTTCGGTTTTTCTACCGATCTCCGCTCCGTTACGCAGGGACGCGCCTCTTTTACAATGAGCTTTAGCCACTTTGAAATTAAAAAAGGCGGCCTCGGCAGCTAACCGGCAAGGCAGGTACTGACGTCCCGCGCAGCAAGAATCATCGGGTGGCCTTCCGGCACTTTTTTGACCTTATCGGCGACCTTGCTGAGCGGTACGGCAGTGATAACACCCTGTTGCAGAGCTGTCATAACGCCGTACTGATCTGCTGCAGCAAGCTCCGCAGCAGCGGCGCCGAACCGTGTCGCCAATATGCGGTCGTAGCCGGAGGGAGTGCCGCCCCGCTGCAAATAACCGAGCACGGTTACCCGCGCTTCTGCGCCGGTAACCTCTTCAATCTCTCTTGCAACCCGGTATCCTATTGAACCGGCCATTGTTTTGCGCGCTTCCTTTAAGGCCTTTTTGTTCATATCCTTTTCTTGAAACGACACGGCACCCTCGGCAACCGCAACCACCGAAAAGTTTTTTCCTTTTATACGGCGTTCCCGTAAGTGCTCCGCAATTAATTCAATTCTATAGGGAATTTCCGGAATAATAATGATGTCGCTGCCGCCGGCAATGCCTGCATACAGGGCAAGCCATCCCGCTTTATGCCCCATAATTTCTATCACCATAATACGGTTATGGCTTGCCGCCGTCGTATGCAATCGATCAATAGCATCCGTTGCAATATCAAGCGCAGTGTGGAAGCCGAAGCTCATATCATTATGCACGATATCGTTGTCGATGGTTTTCGGAATACCGATGATGTTCAGTCCTTCGTTTACGAGCATATCGGCAGTAGTCTGCGACCCATTGCCACCGAGAACGGCAAGACAGTCTAACCGTAAGTCTTTGTAATTTTTTTTAATACAATCCACCGCCCCGCTGCCGTCCGCATTACGCCAGCCGCGGTCTTTAAACGGTTTTTCACGGGAAGCACCCAAGATCGTTCCGCCGCGTGCAAGAATACCGGAAAGATCCTGCTCTGTTAATATGTGATACTTATTTTCGATGAGGCCGCGGTACCCTTGCTCAATACCGACCACTTCCATGCCGTAACGGTTCATTGCTGTCCGGGCCAAAGCTCTGATAGCGGCGTTTAAACCGGGAGCATCACCCCCCGATGTTAAGATGCCGAGGCGTTTATGTGCAGTCATGTACAAAGAATACCCTGCTTTTTCCCCTTATGCAAGCGAAAAAATCCGGGCAAACGCATCAGATTGTTTTTTAACAGCCCCGCAGAATAATAGTTAGACGGATGCCGCACAGCGGCACTTATTCTTTATAATAAAAATCTTTCGATATATTTTTGTCTAAAAAGTCAAGTCTCGGTAGCTTTTTATGAATAGAGCAGTGATCGATGCTGCAATAGCGTATGATTTTTTGTATTGGAAAAATAAGAAAGTTCTTATTGAAAAAGTTCCTCAAGTTTAATTTAAGTAAAAATTTAGCTTTTTTTATGTTGACAAATGCAGAAGCATAATTATAATATAATTATGGATACAATAATATTTGAATGGGATCCGGTAAAAGCAGATTTAAATTACGCAAAGCACAAAGTAACTTTTGAGGAAGCAAAAACCGTATTCTATGATGAAAATGCGGTATTGATTGCAGATCCTGATCATTCAAATATTGATGAAGATCGGTTTATTATGCTTGGTTTGAGTTCAGAAATGCATATGCTGCTCGTTTGTCATTGCTATAGAGAAAATGATAGAATTAGAATAATTTCTGCAAGAAAAGCAAATTTACACGAAGCACAACAATACGGAGGTAATTAATATGAGAGCCGATTATGATTTTTCAAATGGAATCAAGAATCCCTATGCAGATAAATTAAAGAAACAGATTACCATCCGTCTTGATGACGAAGTAGTCAATTATTTTAAAAATATGGCAGAGGAAACAGGTATGCCGTATCAGAATATAATCAATTATTATCTAAAGGATTGTGTAAAAGAAAGAAGACACTTGGAAGTTGCTTTTCCGAAATAAGAATCATCTAACACCCGCTTCAACCTGACATCGCCTTTGCGGCAATGCAGGTTAAGCGGCAGATAGGCTGCTCAACCTTTCCTTTTAAAAACAGGCGGTGTGAATTACACTGGTAACAAACGGAAAGTTTCAGTATACTGAAAAAATGAGTGAATTGATACAACCGAAAGTTCTTAAAGGATTTAGAGATTTTTTACCCCGCGACGAAATACGGCGGGCTCTTTTAATCGAAACCGTTACAAACGTATTCAGAAATGCAGGGTTTGTTCCCATCGACACCCCCGCCTTGGAATATTCCGAAGTGCTGCTGCGCAAAAGCAATGGGGAAACCGAAAAACAAGTATTCCGTTTTAACGATAACGGCGGACGCGACATTGCGCTCCGTTTTGACCTTACCGTCCCCTTTGCCCGCTTTATAGCGGAGCACTACAGCGAATTATACTTTCCGTTTAAACGATATCATATTGCAAAAGTTTGGCGCGGAGAAAAACCGCAGGCAGGACGTTACCGCGAATTTATTCAGTGCGATTTTGACAGCGTCGGTTCGGACTGTGCCTATACCGATTTTGAAATCCTGAAAGTTATGTACAGCGCCCTCAAAGCGCTCGGCGTAACAAACTTCCGCATTCATATTTCGCACCGCGGCATATTCAACCGCTTCTTGGCTCGGCTGGAGTTAAAGGATAAAAGCGAAGATATTCTCCGCATCGTCGACAAACTCGCAAAAATTGGCAAAGAAGAGGTAATCAAACAGCTGAGCGAGATTGCCGGAGCGGAAAAGGCCGAGCAGATTGTGCAATACAGCAACAGCTTTCCGGTAGGCGCCGATTTTGAAACGGTTCTTGCGCATATAGAATCGCTTGCAGGAGGCGCCGCCCCCGATACCGGCCGCTTACGGGAAGTATATCAGCTTTTATGCGATGCCGGCATTGCCGGAAACTTTGTGCTTGACCCGTCCATTACGCGCGGCCTTGACTACTACACCGGCATCGTGTACGAAACCTTTTTAACAGACCTTCCGCAGCTCGGCTCCGTCTGCTCCGGCGGCCGCTACGATAATCTAACGGGGCTCTACATGAAGGATACGGTCAGCGGGGTCGGCGCTTCGATCGGACTTGACCGCCTCCTCGCAGGCTTGGAACAGCTCGGTATCGTCTCCAAAGAGGCCGGTTTTATCGACGCCGTTATTTTTTACGAGAAAGGCAACTCCATTCGCCTGAATAGTGCGGCGGCGGCTTATCTCGAACGGAACGGTATCCGCGTCGAAGTATTCCCCGAACCTAAAAAGATACAGCAGCAGTACGGCTATGCCGAAAAGAAAGGCATCGAATGGGGGCTCTTTATCGAATCTTCTTCCGAAAGCGCCGGCGGAGACGAGTTGCCGGTGCGGCTTAAACATCTTCCGACACGGACGGAAACGAATCTCTTATTAAAAGAAGTTCCGGAAGCTCTAAAAGGCGGTAAAAAATGATTATTGCGATAGACGGCCCGGCAGGTTCGGGTAAAAGTACCGTTGCAAAGATGCTCGCAGCGGATTTAGGGTTTACCTTTATGAATACCGGTAGCTTTTACCGTGCAATGGCGCTCGCGGTGCTCCGCTCCTTGGGCGGGGATGAAAGCGGCGCCGGTGCGGAAAAACCGGATTTGGAAAACGAAGCAAAGTGGATAAATTTTGCCGAAACCGTACCGCTTGAATATAAACGGGACGGAATGTATTTAAACGGCGCTTGCGTGGAACCGTATCTCCGCAGCGATGCCGTAGAATCGATCGTTGCCGCTCTCTCCGCGATTGTCCCTATTCGGCATCTTATCAATAAAAAAATCCGCGCTGCGGCGGCTCAACTGGACATTGTCTGCGAAGGCCGGGATATGACCACCGTCGTTTTTCCCGATGCCGAATGCAAGGTATACCTCGACGCGTCCGTAGAAGCCCGCACAAAGCGCCGCTTCGGGCAAGGTACCAGCAGCCTTTCGGAAGCAGAAATACGGAAGAACATAGAAGAGCGGGATACCATCGACCGGAATAAAAAAGAAGGCAGTTTAAAAATTGCTACGGATGCTTTCTATTTAGATACATCGGACTTGACCATAATGCAGGTTTGTGAGAAAATAAAAGACAAAATACACGAAAAAGGGTTGTTTATGGAAAAGAAGGAAGTGGCAATGGATGCGGTTACAAATTCCGATCAGAGCATCCAAACACAATTACCAGAGGAGTATTTAAATTTTGAATCTCCTGAAGTCGGAACATTAAAAGAAGGCCGTATTATTGCGATAACCGATGATTCGGTTTTTATTGACGTTGGCGGTAAATCGGAAGGACGCGTTGCACGCGAAGAATTTACCGAAGAGCCTCAGCTCGGCGATATCGTACAGGTATACATCGAAAAGACCGAGGCGACGGACGGAAAGCTGATTATCTCCAAGCAGAAAGCAGACCGAACCGTTTTACGCAAAAAGCTGCAAAATGCATACCGGGATAAAACTCCGGTAACGGGCGTCATCACAAAGCTTGTAAATAAGAGCGGATACGATGTCGATCTTGGCGCAAACATGATTGCATTCCTGCCGATCAGTCAGGCTGCCGCTCAAAAAGTAGATAAGCCTGAATCCCTGCTCGGCCAAAAAGGCTCGTTCTATATTGAAAAAATGGTGTTCGACCGCAAGGGAAACAGGGACAACATTGTAGTTAATAGAAGAAAATACCTTGAAGATACGGTAGAAAAGAACCGCGAGGCATTTTTTGAAAATACCAATATCGGAGACGTCGTAAAGGGAGCGGTAAAGAGCTTTACCAGTTTCGGTGCTTTTATCGACCTCGGCGGATTCGACGGTTTGCTGCATATCAATGATATGAGCTGGGGTCATGTTACCCGTCCTAAAGACTTTGTTAAAAAAGGACAGGAAATCGATTTAAAAGTTATCAGACTTGATCCTGCCGAAAAACGCATTAATCTCTCATTAAAACACTTTACACCTGATCCGTGGCTTGAATTTGAAGATAAATTCCAAGTAAATGACATTGTCAAAGGCCATGTTACCAAGATTACCGATTTCGGCGCCTTTGTAGAGTTGTCGGAAGGTATCGAAGGCCTTGTGCACATCAGCGAATTCAGCTGGGTGAAAAAGGTGAGCAAACCGAGCGATATGGTTAAAATCGGCGATGAAGTCGAATGCATGATCCTCGGCTACGATATTCAGGCAGGACGCGTTTCGCTCGGATTAAAGCAAGTAACGGCAAATCCGTGGGATAACATCGATGAACGGTATCCTGTCGGAACCCGCTTAACCCGTAAAGTGGTTAAACTGACCAATGCCGGCGCTTTTATTGAGCTTGAAGAAGGAATTGACGGCTTCCTGCATGTTGACGACCTTTCTTGGACAAAACGGGTACGCCATCCGAACAGCGAACTGGAAGTAGGACAAGAGCTTGAGGTTATCGTTATCGAATGCAACCCTGCGGAACACCGCATCAGACTCGGTGTAAAGCAGCTGAGCGACGACCCGTGGAAGACCTTTGCAGAAGCATATAAGCCCGGCTCAATCGTCGAAGGCGAAGTTACTTCGGTAACCGATTTCGGTATATTTGTTAAAGTTCCCGGCGGTATCGAAGGCCTTATTCACAAGCAAAATCTTGTAGAAAACCGCGAAGATAATCCCGATGAAGTATTAAAGAAATATGCTGTCGGCGATAAAGTAAAAGCGACTGTTCTTGACGTAAATGTCAAGGATAAGAAAACGGCTTTTTCAATTCGCGATTATAAGAAACGTCTCCAGCAAGAAGAGCTTTCCCGCTATATGTCTACCAAACAGGAAGACGGCGAAGGAGCCTTTACGTTGGGTGATTTAATGAAGAATAAAGCATCGGAATAGTGTTGCTGTAAGAGCAGCGTATGTATATTTCAGGCCGTATTTTACCCGAAAAACTAGCTGCTCTTATAACTACCCCCTTATTTACCGGCGGCGCTTCGGCTGCCGGTGATACGTTGCTCGAAATTATTCTCCGTTCGAGTATGCAAGCAGTGGATAGTACCGCTGCTTGTCTTTTTTTGGCGGACAAAATGCTGCAAAAAGCTCAAACGGCTGCATATATATGCGACGATACCTTTTATCGCGTTGATGCAAAAAAGGAATTACCGGCAGCAGCGGCGTGGGTATTACGGCAAAACGAACCGTTAAGAATGAATACGCCGGATGCTGAAAATGGGTTTACTTCCAACGGTATGGATGGAACTCCTTATTCGGCATCAGGATTTATTGCCGTACCGCTATCCATAGGAGATGCGTGTATCGGAGTTCTTGAAGCGGTCGGTAAACAAAATGGAGGAGATTTTTCGGAATCCGACCTTTCATTATTGGGTATTGTTGCCGGATACGCCGCTCCGGTTTACCGTACTTCATGCGCATATCGGCTCTATGCCGATGCCGTAAAGTATGGGGAGCAAAGAAGCGGATATATATCGAAAGAAGAGCCCTTTATAGCGGCAAGTCCGGTGATGAGGGAGAAACTTGAGCTTTGTAAACAGCTGGCTTCTTCCGATATACCGGTACTAATTGTAGGTGAAAACGGAGTAGGAAAAGCATCGGTTGCAAGACAGCTGCATATTCACAGCCGCCGTGCGGCTTATCCCTTTATTCGTGTGAATTGCGCCGAACCGGCAGAGGAATTGCTTGCACACCGTTTATTCGGCGGCGAGGACGGCAGCACTGCCGGTGAGGATTGTTTTAAACAAGCCGGCGGCGGAACACTGTTCTTGGACGAAGCGGCTGTCCTTCCGCTTCATCTACAAAAGAAGCTTTTGGACAGAATTTTAGCGCTTGAACAAAGCGGCGGAAACATACGCTTAATCGCCTCGACCGCCCGTGATCTTGAGCGCTTAACCCGCGAAGGGGACTTTCTATCGGAACTGTACGGTAGGTTAAATGTCCTGCCGCTGTACATACCGCCGCTCAGGCAGCGTAAAGAAGATATTGATGCGCTTGCTCAATTTTTTTTACGTCAGACAGCGCAAGAAATAAGAAAGCCCTTCTCCGGTTTTTCGGAAGACGCCCAAGCAGCTCTGCAAAACGCGGAATGGAAAGAGAATATACGGGAACTAAAAAACAGTATAGAATACGGATGTTTAAACGGGTATCCGCCGCTCATTACCGCTGAGTGCTTATTCCCCAACCATACCGCTGCGTTTACCGGCGAATTAGGCAGCCTCAAAAACGCAACCGATATATTTAAACGGAAATACATCAGGACGGTGCTTGAAACTACCGGCGGCAATCAAACGGCTGCCGCTTCAATAATGGGCATTCAAAGAACATATCTTTCACGGTTGATGAAAGAATTAAACATAAAGAACTAACGGGAGACATATATGGCAGACAAAAATGAACAGACACTTTCTTTTTCCGAACGCTGCGGGGAATTTTTAACGAGGCATCGGAAACCGATTATTATTATACTGGGAGCGGTTTGTGTCGTTGTTGCTATCGCTTTGGCTGCATCTGCGGTTACTGCACACGGAGCAAAAAATGCATCCACGGAAACGGAAACGATTATCTCCGAATGGACCGATTTACGGAGTAAAAATAGCGAAGATATGATGGCACAGGAAGATGCGCTCGTCGAAAAACTTGAAAAGCAAGCTGCATCAAACGGCCGTACTTATTCCGGATTCCGGGCATATACAACTCTTGGGGAAATCTACGTACTCCGCAAAGATTGGGAAAAAGCCCTTACCGCTTACCAAAAAGCAGGAGAAGCGCTGCCTAAAGCGTATACCGCCGGTATTGCTTACTTTAATGCGGCTGCCTGCGCCGATGAATTACAGCAACACGAAAAAGCATTGGAACTCTACACGTTATCGGCAGCCTCCGATGATTTTCCGCTAAAACCTCGGGCACTGTTTAATATCGGCCGGCTTGAGGAAAGTCTTTCCCATTCGGATAAGGCGGTCGAAGCATATACCAAGCTTACCGAATTATACCCCGACAACGATTGGGCACTGCTTGCAAAGTCGCGGATTATCGCGCTTTCCATTCAATAACGGTGCAAGCATACTATGAGGGATGATGCAGCCGGTGCAGCTTGACTATAAGAGATATATCTTCCTTCTCTGCGTTCTCGGTAGTATGCTTCTTACCTCCTGCGGCATCCAAAGCTTTATCTACCTTGAGAAGCCGCAGCGTTCAGGGCACGACCCCAGTAATATTACAGACTTAAGTGCCCGTTACTGCCAATTCGCTACCGCCGATACGCAAAATCTCGCCGCAGTAGGTGATTATTTCCGGGGAACCGAAATTTACTACCGTATCTATGAACGGAAGAATGACTGCGAAAACGATAGGAGTCAAATTAATCAATATAATGATGACAATCCGTTCTCGGCAGTGCAGTACTTGGAAACAACTAAAAGATACTATCGCTTAGAGACAACTACAATCTCTACACGTCCGTTAATCGGCAGGCAGTCTTCCAGCGTTACCGTTCGCTTCCGATTGCAGGATTATGGTACACCCGTTACGGATCCGGTACAACTCAGAGTAGCAGGAAGTCCGCAAGGTATACCCCTCAGAGACAGCAGAATTCCTAATACCACTAATACCAAACGAAACTTTGATAGGAATGATATTGCCGTAGGCGATGCAGATGTACAGCAAGCATCCGTATCAGGGGGGGCAGAAGAATACTGGTGCGTAAACTTTTATGCCGTCAGCTATGGATACACTGACACTTTTACTACACTCTACAGCGCCCTCGAATACCTTGGATACATTTTTATCGAGAAAAATCCGTAAAACACTTAACAATAAATCCTAGTTTAACGATAAATAAAGTATAAGGAATAATTATGCTTAAAAGATTTCCCCTCAAAGCCCGTTTATCGGTAAGCTTCGGTTTACTGTTTGCCGTTTCAATGACAATTATCAATGTCATTTCTATTCGTACTTCTCGCCTTGCACTTGAACAGCAAGCAGCCTCCCATCTGATAACGCTTGCGGAGAATCAAGCAACAATATTTGAGCAAACATATATTGAAAAATTTAGAACACAAATGGAAACCCTATCACGGGAATCGATCATTTCACATCAAGACATCCCGTTATCCTCGAAAATAGAAGTTTTAAAGGATGAGGTAGAACTGGCCAAAAAAGACGGATGTTTACGGATGTTGATAACCGATACCCAAGGGAATGCTTACAGAACCGACGGGACGACGGCAGACGCTAGAGAATTTGAATGGTTTAAAAAAAGTTTGCAGGGTGAATTTTTTTTAAGCACTCCATATCCTTCGAATAAAGACGGCTCCCTCGTCTGCACAATAGCGGCTCCTATCTACGGAAAAGACAAAACAATTATCGGAACAATCGCAACCGTGTATGACGGGCTCAAAATATACGAAACAATACGGAACATCAAAATAGGAGAGACGGGCGAAGTCTATATCCTTGATCAAAACGGCGTTACGATTGCCGACAGTAATGTTGCGCTGATTTATTCGCAAGAAAATTCGTATATCAAATCTCAATCCGATAAAAGTCTTGAAAGCGTAGGTCTTTTTGAACATAAAGCAGTTCAATCGGCATCTTCCGGATCCGGTTCATACAAATATGAAGGAGCAATAAAAGACGCCGCATACGCAAAGATCCCGACAACGGGCTGGACACTTATTACAACCGATTATCGGCAAAAATACATGGTTGCAGTTAGACTAATTATCATCATCGATACGGTGCTCGTAATCTTAGTTGTATGTATTATTTTTGCTGTCTCATCAGGACTTTCCCGTGCGCTCCAAAAAACGGCAGACGCTCTTAAAGAGATAGCGCAGGGAACAGGCGACTTAACGGTTGCTCTTCCGGTAAAGGGAAAGGATGAACTGACCGATATAGCGCGGTATTTTAACGAGACTATAGGAAAGATAGCGGGAGCAATCCGTTCGATAGAAGCAAACACCGCCGATATGGAAGTAACCAGCGTTAATCTCGCCGATAATATGCTGGAAACGGCAAGTGCAATACGGCAGATTACGGCAACTACCGAAACCGTAAAAGAAAAAATGATCAATCAAGCGGCGAGTGTTACCGAAACGGCGGCAACCGTTGAAGAGATTATCAGAACAATAAAACAGTTGAATAGCAACATCGAAATGCAAGCCGGCAGCGTCGCTCAATCTTCGTCTTCGATAGAGCAAATGGTTGCAAACATCGCTTCGATCGGCCAAACCCTCGGAAAAACCGACCAAATTATTAAAAATTTTGTTTCCGCCACCGGAGACGGAAAAGCGACGTTGGTAACTTCAAATACCGTAACGCAAAAGATTGCCGAAGAATCCGGCTCTTTGATGGAAGCTTCAAATGTCATTCAGCACATTGCAAGCCAAACAAACTTGCTTGCCATGAACGCAGCCATCGAAGCGGCGCATGCCGGCGAAGCAGGAAAAGGTTTTGCCGTCGTTGCCGATGAAATCCGTAAGCTGTCGGAAGACTCCGCAATACAAGGAAAAACAATTACCGCAACGCTTAAATCTTTAACCGCAGAAATCGAAACGTTATCGGCATCATCTAAAATCGTAGAGGGAAAATTCAATTTAATTTTCGAACTTGCGGAACAAATAAAATCGATGAGCGACCTTTTAACTGCAGCAATGAAAGAACAGGAAAACGGCAGCAAGGAAATTCTATCGGCAATTAAAAATATTAATATCGTAACAACCGAAGTACAGGCCGGCTCCGAAGAGATGCTGAAAGGCGGAGAAGGTGCAGCGCAAGAAATGCATACACTTGACGACTTAACGCGCACCATCACCGATAGTATGAACGAAATGGCCTCAGGCGCAATACAGATTAACAATGCCGTACAGGAAGTCAATGCAATGACGCAGAAAAACCGGCAAAGTATAGAAAAGCTTGCAGCCGAAGTAGGAAAATTTAAAGTATAAGTTTTATTCTTTCTTCTGAAGTAATGTCCCTAAATGTCTGTGGCTTGTCTGTACCACTTCCAAGATAGCGCTTGTTTCTTTTAAGAAGGTTTCGATATCTTTTAAAGAGGCAAATCCTTCATGGATTGTAGTATCCTGCTCTTTAATTGAAGACGTTACTTCCGTCAGTGCGAGCCCTGCATCATTTAAAACGACAGAGTCCTTATCAAAAGCGGTAAGTACACCGTTAAACGATTGTTGAAACTTTGAAAATAGCGAAATAAAAAGAGACATATTTTCGCTGATATCGTTTACCGATGCCTGTAATTCTGCGAGCTTTGCTTCTATCGTTTTTGCAAAAGTTCCTGTTTTGGTAGAAAGAGTCCGTACCTCATTTGCAATAATCCTAAAACTGTCCCCCGCCTTTCCTGCACGGGCAGCTTCGATGGAGGCATTGATCGCAAGGATGCCTGTTTTTATCGATACTTCTTGTATATCCCCAAGCATCGATTTAACTTCCCCCGTACGTTCTTTTAAAAGCTGAAAAGACGAGGCGGTATTTTGCGCATTTAAAGCCGCAGCATCGATCTCCTCTACCCGATGATGAATATCCGTTTGCAGCTGTTTTCTACTTAACAGTGTTTGCTCCAACATATCGTCCACACGGTCGATATTGGATGCGGAAGAACTACTCTCCTTTTCGATTTGTTCAAAAGCCGAAATGATAGTTTCAAACCGCTTTTCCAGTTGTTCCATCGAGCTATTGATAATTTGAAACGAATGTCGCGTTACAAAGTCTAATACAACGCCTTTATTGTATTTAACTACAATTTTATCTACTAAATCGGAAAAATTCTGCAGAGCTGTCTGTTCATCTATTTCCATATACACCTATTTCCTAAAATAACCTATCCAGATAATCGATCCCGCATTGCAAATGGGAAAGCCAATTTAAGAAAAGTTCGACTTTATCGTCGGTATAAATAGCTCCGTGCTGCGGCGCAATAATTACCGGATTTAATAGCCGTACCGCATCAACCCATCGTTTGACAATTTTGTTAGCAGCCATATATCTGACATGAAACGGTTCGATCAATGGAATATGTTTTTGGAAATCGTCGATAAAAAGCGTTTCATCTTCTTCTTTTTCAAAAACGGCGGCACCGATATCACCGCTAAATAAAATACGGGAACGTTCATCAAAAAGCGAAAACTGCCCCGGCGAATGCATAAAATGGGAAGGCACATAGCGCATCTTGCTGCCGGAAGGCAAAGAGACGCTCATACCCTTATCAGGAATGCCGGTCATACGCGAAACATCCACGATACCGAAGTGGGGCATAAATCGAAGCCAGAGAGAAGAAATATAAATTTGAGCCTGCGTAATACCGAGCCATAGCGCAATTCCCGAAGAGACATCCGGATCCTGATGCGAAAAAAAGATAATATCGATTTTGTCTACCGAAATAAACCTGCTTACAGCAGTTACTACCTGTGAAAAAAGATGTACTCCGCCCGGATCAAGTAAAATGCCGCGGCCGTTATCGATAATCAGATACTGCATGGTCTGTACGGCTCCTTTCCGATATTTTGTTTCGCCGCCCAGCCAGATAAACTTGTGATTCTCATCCTCGTAAAGAATCTTTCCGTGTACTTTTGCATCAAGTGTCATTATTACTCTATTACCTCGTATTAAGAAAGTGCATTCACCAGCAGTATACCGATAAAACTTTATAACGACAAGCACGGAATATAAGTTTTGGAGACAGGCTTTTAATGGCAACCGCCTCAGATAATTTGTAGGGCATCTCTAAAAACTGAAGTTTTTAGAGATGCCCTGTAGTATCTGCTGTTTCGATATGTTTTTCCCTTCTTCTAAAATAGAGGGCTTGTAAAAAGCCTATTTTTTTTCTATACTCTATAAAATAGAAGCTGTTTAAGAAGCATAGCTGATATGCCGATATAAGCAGCGTCATCCATGATCCGTTAGCTCAGGTGGATAGAGCGGTTGCCTCCTAAGCAGCAGGTCGCACGTTCGAATCGTGTACGGGTCATCTTTACAGCAAGCCTCTAAAAATTGCAAGTTTTAGAGGTGAAAACAGGAGGTTGCTATGATAGCGCTTATTATCGGGGCTGCTATGATTCTCTTTACGGTTTTTGCAGCGCTCCCGCCGGAGACAGCCGGTATAGGACTTGGCTGGGGAAAAGACATTTTGCTCTTCCTACGCGGCGGTTTACCCATTTTTACAGCCTTTGTCGGACTTATTTCCGTGTTTATCGGCATTGCCGACATTAAAGACAAACAAGACGCTAAAAAAGAAGAAGCTGCAATGAAAGCAGGTGAAAATAAAGCCGAATAAAACCCTGCGGGTTGACTGTATAGGCATTTTTCTGATATAGTATTTTACCCACATTATCTGCAATAAAAATATATAAGGTACACAAAAGATGAAGACAATTTTTTATAACGAGCGTGAAATACCGCGAAGCTGGTATGTTATTGACGCTGCAGGAAAGCCGCTCGGAAGAGTCGCTGCAAAAGTTGCGGCAATGGCTCGCGGGAAGCACAAGGCTTCCTACGCCCCTCATCAGGAATCGGGCGATTATATTATCGTTATCAATGCCGATAAGATTGCCGTTACGGGAAATAAAGGCAAAGATAAGATGTATCATCACCATACAGGTTTTCCCGGAGGTCTTAAATCCGTTAATTTTAATACTCTTATCGGGAAAAAACCGGCCGAACCGCTGTATATCGCGGTAAAAGGTATGCTGCCTAAGGGCTCACTCGGACGTAAACTGCTTAAAAATGTAAAAATTTATGCAGGCAGTGAACATCCGCATGCGGCGCAAAATCCTGTTGCAGTAGCGTTATAATTTTAGGAGAAATGGTTGTGAAAAATATCGGAATAGGAACAGGACGAAGAAAGACCTCGGTGGCACGGGTATATATCCGCGAAGGCAAAGGGGCAGTAACCGTCAATAATAAAAGTATGGACGAGTATTTTGCGACTCCCGAACAAGTTCAAATGGCAAAACGGCCGTTGTTTGTTACTGCAAGCGACACCCGCTACGATATTATAATTACCGTATACGGCGGCGGCTTAAACGGACAGGCAGGAGCTTGCTCACACGGTATCGCCCGTGCACTTGCGCAGGTAGATGCATCTAACCACAGCTCGCTTAAAGCAAACGGCTTATTAACCCGCGATTCAAGAATGGTTGAACGTAAAAAATATGGCCAACGCGGCGCCCGCCGACGCTTCCAGTTCAGCAAGCGTTAATCCTACTATTATTGCTGCGGAACATACATCTCCGGATACCGTCAAAATGGTATTGGCCGGGGATGTATCTATCGTAAGTCGGCTCTGTTACTTCGATGAGCCGCTTGCGGTGGATATTCTTCCGCTACCTCTTACAGAATCCCAAACAGAAGATCTCTATCAGGCAGGCCGGCGTTTCTTAGCTGAAAAGCAAGCTGCCGCTTATCTAAACCGTGCGGAACATTCCGCATATCAACTGACTGTCAAACTGCAGAAAAAAGGCTACGTGAAAAACGAGTATCAGCCGGCATTGGATTATTTATCAGCCGGAGGCGTGCTTGACGATTCCCGCTTTGCCGCGGCGTATTTACATACACGAAGCCTCTCAAAAAAAGAAGGGTATACCCGCCTTTTTTCCGAGCTGCGTAAACGCGGGATTGCTGCAGATACGGCAAAGCAGGCGTTGAGTAATTTTTTTTCAGAAGTTGATGAAGCGGATATATGCGAAGGGGCTGCCCGCAGTCTTATCCGCAAAGGCTACACCGAACAAAAACTTTATAGCGCACTTCAACGCAAGGGGTTCCCTTTTGCGATGATCAAGCGTTGTATCATGCGTATTTCTTCCGCCGCATCATAAAACTTTAGGGAGTGTCTATGAAATTTTCTCACCATCCGGTTAGATTTATTGTAATTGTATATATTTGCCTCCACAGCGCTTTTCTTTTTGCACTCGACGTTCCGCCGCTTAACGGCCCCGTTAATGACTATGCACGAATGTTCACCGCAAGTGAAACTCAGGAATTAAATACATATCTGTATAATATCGATCGTAACAGCGACTTGCAAATAGCGGTATTGACCATTCCTTCCTTGGAAGGTGAAAGCCTTGAAGATTACTCCATCCGCGTTGCGGAAAAATGGCAGATCGGACAAAAAGGTAAAGACAGCGGTATTATTTTGGTAATTGCCGCTCAAGACCGAAAGCTGCGCATCGAGGTTGGATACGGCCTCGAAGACCGTATCACCGATGCTCAAAGTAGTAGGATTATCCGCTCGGTAATTGCGCCTCAATTTAAAAAGCAAGAATACGGGAAGGGCGTTCTGATGGGGGTAAAAAACCTTGCAGGGTTGGCACTCCAAGATGAAAGCCTTATCAGCGAATCCGTAAAAGAATCGGACGATCAAGAGGAGGATTCCATCCCGCTGCCTCTCATTATTTTTCTTGTCATCATCCTTCTATTCGGTTCCCGCTTTATGCCCGGCGGTTTACTTTGGCCGTTATTCCTTCTTTTGTCGGGGCGGAGAGGCGGTTACTCGAGCCGCGGCGGCGGACGTTTCGGAGGCGGTTTCAGCGGAGGGAGCTTCGGCGGAGGAGGTTTTAGCGGAGGCGGCGGCAGCTTTGGGGGCGGCGGCTCCTCCGGTTCATGGTAAGATAAACCTCTCAAAGCTCTATCAAGCTTCAAGAGGTTTATCAGTGATTATCTGCAGATGTCTTTATGCATTTTTATCATGCATTACAAACAATTTGATACCGTCGGTCGGAAACTTTAGCTTTATATACCGAACAATTTGCGCAACCTTCTGTTCAACCTTATCGTCTGCATACGCAATTAAGACAAAGTTAGTCTCCGGCCACGTACTATCTCCCAGTTTATAAGTATCCCGTCCTCTGCCGTAAGCCAAAGGAATGGACGTATATAAGAAATCCGGCAAACAAGCTTCAAGGTTTGCAACGAGTTCCGGATAAACGGATTGGTTAGCGATTATCTCAATTCTAATCATTGTTATTTTCTCCTTCTGCTGCAAAATATTCAGCCCTCATTGCTGCAAGCTCCGGAGGAAGAGGGATTACTGCTTTGGCATTTGCCTTGCTATTAAATAAAGAATAAATAACCGGAATAATAAATAGGGTTACTAAGGTACTGGAAAACAAACCGCCGATTATACACAAACCGATCGGCTGCGTTACGCTTGCGCTGTCTCCTCCAAAAAACGCCATAGGTATCATTCCCAAAATGGTAGTCAACGTTGTCATCAAAACGGGACGCAACCGGCTGGTACCTGCTTCCTCACATGCTTGCAGTACAGGGCGTCCCCGCCGCACTAATAGGTTTGTCTGGTCTACTAAGATAATACCGTTATTTACAACAATCCCGATAAGCATAACAACGCCGATTAACGACACCATACTGAAGGCCTGCCCCGTTACCAAATGAATAAGAACAACACCGACAACAAGGAACGGCATCGTAAAGAGGTTGATAAAAGGATTTTTAAAATCTTCATAAGTTCCTGCCATAACACCGAATACGAGGATAATCGCCAATACAATAATTAACACAAAAACATTTGCAGTCTCCATTGTGTTTTTCCATGAACCTTCATACGTAAGCGTTACATTGTCCGGAACTACCAGATTATCGCTGATAATTTGCTTTATTTGATTTTCTATCTCTTGTGCGCTGCTGCTTGCATCTTTAATACCTGCAGTAAGATGAATAATGCGCGATTGGTTTTCCCGATTGATGGAAACAGGTCCCGTACCGCGAATAATTTCCGCAAAGTTTGCTACGGAATAAAGACCGGATCGCCCTGCAACATAAATCTTTTCCAAATCGGGAATTTCATCTCTATCCTCATTCCTAAGCAAAACAACAACATCATAGCTATCGCCGTTTTTATGATAGGTTGTAGCCGTCATCCCGTTGATGCAATAGTTAATTTCATTTGCGATCGACATGATGGAAATGCCAAAACTATATGCCCGTTCGCGGTCAACTTTAATTTCTACTTGCGGTAATCCGTCTTGCATATCAATCTGAGGTTCGGTAACCGCAGGAAGCTGCTCTTTTATAAGCGCTTGAATTTCCTTTGCTAGGGCAACGCTTGCATCCAAATCATTTGAACGGAAAACAATATCGATGTCGTTGCCGCTCATTTGCTGCATCATACCTTCGTTAAAGGTAAACGTTGCTGCAGGATAAAAATCAAAATGACTTCTGAGTTTCTCTTTTACCGTTTCGGCATTATCAATCTGCTTGGAAGCATCAGGTAAATACACGGTTAAGGAACCTTTATACGATGTATCCGACATGGACATTCCGCCGCCGGACCCGATACTGACAACGATATTATCATATCCCTTAATTTCATCCTGCGCAAACTGATAAAAGTCATCGAGGATGGACTGCGTTTCTTCAAGTTTTGAACCCAAGGGTAAGGTAACATTTAAGGAGACCGAGGAATCATTAAAATTGGACATAAAACTTATGTTCAGCCGGCCTATTAATACGAGTGATGCTACAAAAATTCCGACAGCAATTACCATCGCTGCAAAGCGGTGACGCAAAACAAAATGCAAACCTTTTTGATACCGAGAGGTTACCCAATCGAGCGCCTTTTCAATACCTTTATCGCATTTTGCAAGAAATTTATTTTTAATGGGATGTTCTTTTCTGTTATTGACCGGTAAAAACTTTCCTGCCAAGACGGGTACCAAGAATATCGCAACAAAAAGCGATGAAAGGATCGCTATTAAAATAACGGACATCAAGCTGCTGAACATCTGCCCAAGTATTTCAAGTCTATTTTTAAATACGAAAAAGGGAATAAATACACAAATAGTCGTAAGGTTGCCGGCCGCTACGGAAGTCATAACTTCTTGAGTACCGATTACTGCTGAAGTCAAAGCCTGCGTTCCGCGATTGCGGTAAACATAAATATTTTCCAATACAACAACGGAAGCATCGACAACCATACCGAGCCCCAAAATGAGACCCGTCATAGTTATCATATTCATGGTTATTCCGGCAAACGACATAATGGTAATCGTAACTAAGATACAGAATGGAATGGAAATAGCCATAATAAAGGTACTCTTTCCGCTGCGTAGGAATATGAACAAAACTAACACCGAAAGAATAAAACCCTGTACAATCGATTTGATAAGCTCGGTCAGCGTATCGCTTACCATTGTAGAATCATCACTGATGATTTCTATTTTGATATCTGCAGGCAGTGTTTTTTGAATTTCTTTAATTTTTTCTTTTACCGCTTTTGCAACATTAACCGTATTTGAACCGCTCTGTTTTTGCACCGAAACATACACGCCGGGTTTTCCGTTTATGTAAATTTTACTTGTCACATCGGAGTACCCCATAAAGGCTGTCCCTATATCTTCAAGTTTTACATCATACCCGTTATATGTTCCGACAACACTTTGATTGATTTCATCGATTGATTCAAACTCTCCGGTGGTGCGAACCGTATATCTTTTTGTTCCTTCACTTACATTTCCGCCGCCAACTTCTATATTCTGAGAAGAAAGGCTCCTCGCAATAGAAGAAAGCGTAAGGCCGTATGCTTCCAGCCGATTCTGATCAAGTTCAATTCTTACGATTGCACTGCACCCGCCTCGGACGGAAGCCTGAGCAACACCGTCCGCTTGCTCTAATAGACTGGAGATTTGTTCATCGGCTATTTTTTTTAGCGACTCTTCCGAACGGTTGCCATTGACGGCAAGCGTGATAATAGGCATGGAAGACATATCAAATTGAAAAATAGAAGGTGTACTTGCGTTAGTCGGCAATGCCTGCTTTACTCTATCAATCTTATCCCGTAACTCATTTACCGCTACATCCATATCCGTGCCGTAGTTAAATTGAAGCGAGATTGAAGACATTCCTTCCGATGAAGTTGAAGTCATCTTCTTGAGATTCGTTACGCTGATAAGGCTTCTCTCTAATACTTGCGTAACCGATTTTTCAACCGTTTCAGGACCGGCATTGGGATATGAGGTACTGACCATGGCTACCGGTATATCCATATCCGGCATTAAAGCGATATTTATGTTCCCCAGCGTAAACGCTGATACAATCGCAATCAAGACGAAAGTACAAAGCATTAATACCGGATGTTCGAGTATTTTTTTCGATATGCTCATAGTTGCTCCTATAAAGCGCTTGCCGTATCTGTTGCGGCCGTTTCTTTTATGTGCGCACCTTCGCTCAAGTTTTGTGTTCCGTCTACAACTATTTTATCACCTACGGAAAGCCCGTTTACAATTTCAACAATACCGTCCACATTTACGCCGATGTCAACATTGCGTACTGTTACCGTTGAATCGGATTGAACTACATACACAAAATTTGTACCGTCCAGCGTTTGAATTGCATCGATAGGAAGGCAGAGCGCACCTTTATGAAGTACGGTCAAAAGCTTAATTTTTGCATACATTCCGGCATTTATTTTCGGATCGATGGTATCGAATGCCAGATATATTTCTTTGGTTCGCGAAACTTCATCAACAATAGGTGAAACTCTGATGACATGGGCATCAAAGGTTTGATTTTTATATGCGACAAGAGAAACTTGAGCTTTCAAATCGGTTTTTAGAACCGAAATATCCCGTTCCGGTACCATCGCTTTAATCTGCAGCTCACGGATATTTCCAATCTGAGCTACAGCGGTGTTTGTGTTGACGGAGGTTCCTACCGTTAACGGCAGCGCCGTAATTGTACCTGAAATCGGTGCATACACGGGGCTTATTTCATAATACGTTCCGGGGGTCGAAGGGTCGATTTCTGCAAGCTTATCTCCCCGTCTTACCACAGAGCCGAGCGTTACATAAACTCTGGTAATTTTTCCGCCAATTCCGGGATAAACGGAAATAGTACTGTTAGCTTGGACATTTCCGTTCATGGTTAAATACTCCTGCAAATCCGTTTTTGCCAACACTTGTGTTGTTACGGAATATACGGTTTCGGCAGCATCACCGCCCTGCATATTGCCTCCGGGCATCCCGCCGTTTCCGCCGGACATACTACCTTTGTTTTTGGGCAATATTGCAATTATCACAATAATCGCAATAACAACCGCTACCAATATAATCCGCCGCGTAATTTTGTTTAATTTCATGTTCTTCTCCGTCATTTCCGAATAGATTACAGAAGTTCTTTAGAGAGCTTCCTTTGACTCAGTATTAAGAGGCGTTTGTCCGATTTATTTGCCGATAAGACTTTTAAGCGTTAATCTGCTGTTTATCAGCGACAGTTGCTGGCTCCGATATTGAAGTTCGGCATTGCTATAGGCATTGTGAATAGATTGCAAGCTATTCAAATCTTTCGTTCCGTTTTTATAGGCAACTTCTGCCATTTCGTAACTCTTCTTTGCCAAATCAATATTTAAACGGCAATTTTCCAAACCTTCCTTCGCAATCTCAATTTCGTTCAGTATTTCGATGATATTTGTTTTTATCTGCTGTCTTTTTTTATCAAGCTGCATTTCGAGCGTTTTAATTGAATCGTCCATATCTGCAATATTGTCCCGCACGGCAGACCCCGGAATATAATTATCCAATGCAAACGAGAGACCTGCAGAAACAGACCAGCTGTCTCTTGTAATTCCTATTTTATTAGGCAAACTATAGGAATACGAATAAGGATTGATATTGGCGCTGAGCATTATATTGGGAAGATATGCCGATAGAGCAAGTTGAGAACGGGATATACTATTTTTACTTAAGGTACTCTTTATAGTGCGGATAGCGGGACTGTTTTCTATTAATTCATCCAAGTTTCCTTGCGAAAGCTCAAAATCGTTGGCATTTACATAATCATCAAGGCTTCCCTCAAAAGAAACGCGCTGTCCCGGCTCCACGTTGATTCCTATTTCATTTAAGAATGTAAACGTTGCATTAAAATATGACTTTTCGGTATTCCGTAGATTGATTTTTGCCGATTCATAATTTACCTGACTGGTCAGTAAATCAAGCTCTGTAACAAGGCCTTGGCTTTTTTTAATCTTCGTTTGATTATATTGAGCTTCATTAGCACTTACCGATGCCCTACTGATTTCTACCTGTCCCTGCATATATAACAGCGAATAAAAGCTTTTGCGGATTTCCGTTTCAATTTCGCGGACGGCATCTTCATAATTTTTTTGCCCGCTTTCATAGTCAGCCTTTAAAGCGGCAATCTTTTTACCGACGCCAAGGCTGATATTCAAATTTGCATTGATTCCGGTAGAAAACGTAAGCGCATTGGCTGCCGTAGAGGTCAAGCCGCCGTTTGCCGCGCCGTTTACATTCGCCGAAAGAGACGGCAAAAAGTTATTCCACGAATGATCATACTTCCTTTTAGCTTGCTCCAGCTGTATTCTGCTTTGCTTAACCGAAAGGTGAGTCTGTAAGGCTGATTGTACGGCAGTTTCTACATCGATAATTTTATCGGGGATTTGTGTTTCTTCTCCAAAACCATTGAACGTAAGTAGGATCGACAGCGCAAGTATGATGAGTTTCTGCTTCATGCTTCCCTCCAATATGGGATAAGACAGACGTTGCTCGGCTTATGTAAGGTATAAGCCGTTTGCATAATAATAGTAAAACATGTCATATAAGTACAGGTTACCGAGGGGACTGAATCAGGACAAATGCGTCAGACGTTTTTTGACTATCCCGGTGTGCTCACCTTTTCACTTTATTCGTGTGGAGGATTTAACGCCCCGACGCTCACGCCGGGGTTGTTTATTGTCGATAAATGAAACAACCCTGTTGACATTTTTATCCGGTTCATATATAGTCTTTTCATTGTTAGGGCGCTTAGCTCAGCTGGTACGAGCGTTTGGTTTACACCCAAAATGTCGGCGGTTCGATCCCGTCAGCGCCCATAGTTCCCTTCCTTGCTATATATAGACTTATCAAATCATTGCTTTTAATCATTGCTTTTAATTGATTTTTAACAGGTCAAGTCGGGAGTTTATATATGGATTATCATGTCTTTAAAAAGCCGCAAATCAAAAACGGTAAGAAAGTCTACAAATGGTATTACTATTACATGCAAAACGGTAAGCAAATACAAAAAGCCTGTAAGGGTTGCAGCAACCGTTCCGATGCCGAATCTTACATACGGACGTTACCGCCTTTAAATTACTGCGGTGCCGTAGAGACAGCCGTTCTGCATGCTGAACATCCCTGTAAACAAAGCTAAAAAAGAATTAGCATGGCTAAAAAATTTTTAGAAGATTATGCTTGACAGAAGAATTTTTCGCTTCTATAATTAAATTAACCTAAGGTTCCTTCATCCGGATATATTTTTACGTATTTTTATAGGAGCTGGGTTGTAATCAATATCGTATCAAGCGGTATACTTGAAAAACGATAGAGGAGGAAGCATGAGTTTGGATTTTAACAAAATTAAAACTGCAGCAGAAGGATATAAGGCCGATATGACCGCCTTTCTGCGCGAAATCATCCGCCTTCCGAGCGAAAGCAGTCAGGAAGGGGAAAAAGCAAAGCGCATCCAAAAGAAAATGGACGAGCTCGGATTTAACAAAACATGGATCGATCCGCTCGGTAACGTAATGGGATGGATGGGCACCGGCCCGCACATCGTTTGTTTTGACGGTCATATCGACACGGTCGGTATCGGTAACCGCGACAACTGGAAGTTTGACCCCTACGAGGGTTTTGAAGACGATATATTCATCGGCGGACGCGGAGTTTCCGATCAGACCGGCGGTGTTGTTTCTTCAATGTATGCTTGTAAGATTATGAAGGACTTAGGTCTCCTCAACGATAAATACACCGCTATGGTAGTCGGCTCCGTACAGGAAGAAGACTGCGACGGTATGTGTTGGGAGTATATCCTGAAAAAAGACGTCAAAGTCCCCGGGTACGAAAAACTCTGCAAACCCGACTTTGTCGTTTCAACCGAACCGACCGACGGCGGTATTTATCGCGGGCACCGCGGACGCATGGAAATCCGTGTGGATGTTAAAGGCGTTTCTTGCCACGGTTCCGCACCGGAGCGCGGCGATAACGCCATCTACAAGATGGCCGACATCCTGCAGGAAGTTCGCCAGTTAAACGAAAACGACGCTGCAGACGGTACCAAAATCAAAGGTCTCGTCAAAATGCTCGATAAAAAATACAACAAGGAATGGGAAGAAGCAAACTTCCTCGGCCGCGGAACCGTTACCGTTTCCGAAATTTTCTATACCAGCCCGAGCCGCTGCGCCGTTGCGGACTCCTGCTCCGTTTCGCTCGACCGCCGTATGACGGCCGGAGAAACATGGGAATCCTGCTTGGAAGAAATCCGCCAGCTTCCCGCCGTCAAAAAGTACGGAAAAGACGTAAAGGTGTCGATGTACAATTACGACCGGCCGTCATGGACGGGAGAACAATACCCGATCGAATGCTTCTTCCCCACGTGGGTACTGCCGAAAGAGCACGTCGTTGCCCGCTCAATCGTAGAAGCATATCACAACCTGTACGGAGATAAGCGTATTGGTGCAAAGGATCAACTTGCGATGCGCGAAGCCCGCCCGCTCGTTGATAAGTGGACATTCTCCACAAACGGCGTGTCCATCATGGGACGGAACAAAGTCCCCTGCGTCGGTTTCGGACCGGGAGCGGAAGCACAGGCTCATGCCCCGAACGAAATTACTTGGAAACAGGATTTGGTAACGTGCGCTGCTGTGTATGCCGCGCTGCCGTCCATATACGTTGAAAAACTATAAAAAAGCGGGGATGGCAAAGAACTAAGCGATTTTAAAACCATCCCCACGCCCATAGGAGTAATTATGGCCTTGATTATGGATCCGTACATTACAAAGCTCAATAGTTTGGGCTTTAAGAAGATGTACAACAATGACTTTTTCCTGACATGGGAAAAAACCTTCGATGAAATTCTTGCGACATGGACGGTAGCCGATGCGCTGCGCACCTTGCGGGAAGCTAACATTTCCACCAAGATTTTTGAAAGCGGCCTCGGAATTTCGCTGTTCCGCGATAACTCAACCCGTACTCGGTTCAGCTTTGCGTCTGCTTGTAACCTGCTCGGTTTGGAAGTACAGGATTTGGACGAAGGAAAGTCTCAAATTGCCCACGGAGAAACCGTCCGCGAAACTGCTAATATGGTTTCGTTTATGGCGGACGTTATCGGTATCCGCGACGATATGTACATCGGTAAGGGCAATACCTATATGCACACCTTTATGGATGCGGTTGCCGAAGGCAATAGGGACGGCGTACTTGAACAGCGCCCTACCCTCGTCAATCTGCAGTGCGATATAGACCACCCCACACAGATTATGGCGGACACGCTCCATATCATCCATGAATTCGGCGGACTTGAAAACTTGAAAGGCAAGAAAATCGCTATGACATGGGCATATTCACCCTCTTACGGAAAACCGCTTTCCGTTCCGCAGGGCGCAATCGGCTTGTTCTCCCGCTTGGGCATGGACGTTGTACTTGCACATCCGGAAGGATACGAGATTATGCCTGAGGTTGAAGAAGTCGCAAAGAAGCAGTCCAAGGCATCGGGCGGTTCCTTTACCAAGACCAACAGCATGAAGGAAGCATTTAAGAATGCCGATATCGTGTATCCCAAGAGCTGGGCGCCCTTTACTGCAATGGAAAAACGGACGAACCTTTACGGCGCAGGCGACTTTGACGGCATCAAAACCCTCGAAAAAGAACTGCTCGCACAGAACGGTAACCACAAGGATTGGGAATGTACCGAAGATATGATGAAGCTGACCAAAGACGGTAAAGCACTCTACCTCCACTGCTTACCGGCGGATATTACCGGTGTCAGCTGCAAAGAAGGCGAAGTTGCCGGTTCGGTGTTCGACCGCTACCGTATACCGCTTTACAAGCAGGCAAGCTTTAAGCCGTACATCATCGCCGCAATGATCTTCCTTGCAAAAGTACGCTATCCGCAGCTTACCCTTGAAGAACTGGAAAAGCGGGCAACGCTCCGCCATACCGGAAGATAACATCTAAAGGGAACGGGGCTGTCCCGAAAGTAATTGACTTTTAGGGCAGCCCCGTTTTTTTTAGTATTTAAAAAAACGATAGACTTTTTTCTTTCGATCTGACTGCCTAACTGCGACGCAGCCGATAGCCCTTCCGCATAAAATTTGATAATATAACCGCTATGTTGAAATACGCTTTTATGCAGAATGCCTTTATCGTATCGTTCTTTATCGGTATTCTCTGCCCATTGATCGGCATTTTTCTTGTGTTACGGCGGTATTCGCTTATCGGCGACACTCTTGCGCATGCCTCTCTGACGGGGATTACGCTTGGGTTGGTTACCGGCGTTAATCCCATACTCGGTGCGTTCACATTTACCTCTGCAGCGGGAGCGCTCATCGAAGCGCTGCGCAGCTATTTTAAAGAATACAGCGACCTCATTCTTTCCATCGTTCTTTCGCTTAGCGTCGGTATCGCCATCACCCTGATGAGTTCGGGGCTCATACGTACCAACGCGGAAGCCTATTTATTCGGGAGTATCTTAACGGTTTCGACCTCCGATGTTATCACTGTTATCGCATTGAGCTTTTTTGCCGTCGCCGTATTGGCAGTGCTGTACCATAAGCTTCTTTATATAACGCTTGATGAGGACATCGCGTATGTTATCGGAATCCGCGTTAAGACAATCAATTACATTTTTTCGGTTTTAGTAGCGGCGACAATCGCCGTTTCCATTAAGATAGTGGGGATTTTGGTGCTCAGCTCGATGATTGCTCTACCGGTTGCAGCCGCGCTGCAGCTGCACACGGGATTCAAGCGGACGGTATTTTTTTCAATCTGCTTCGGCATCGCGGATATTATGCTCGGCCTTATCTGTTCGTATTATTTAAACGTAGCCCCCGGCGGCTTTACCGCGCTTATTTCCGTTTTTATGCTGTTGCTGGTGCTGATTATAAAAAAGCTGCGGAGCTATAGGCGGCGCTAACAACCATTAATAAACCTTGTTGGACGGATGTTGCTATCGCAACGCTAGTAAATAAATATATTGAATTTTAGGTTGAAATATAATATAAAGAATCAGGGGTATATATGACTATTGATGAATTCCAAATATTATTTAATAAAATAAAATCTATGGGCTTTATTAAAAGCACTCGAAATGGCCCTACTGGAATTGGTCACACATTGGAAACATACCTTGGACTTGCAGAGAATAATTATGCAAATCCTGATATTGCAGGCGCAGAGTTAAAAGCTCATAGAGCGACAAGTAATAATCTTATCACACTTTTTACATTTAATAATAAAGCATGGAAAATGCCACCGTTAGATGCTGTCAAAAAATACGGCAGTTTAGATAAAAATGGACGGCAAGGATTATATTATACAATGTCATTAAAGCCAAATAGTGTAGGACTTTTTTTATATGTAGATGAGAGTGCTATTTCTGTGCGGCATATATCTGGTGAAATTATTGCTATATGGAAATTAGAAGATATTGCAAAAAGATTTTTACAAAAGCTACCGGCATTGATTTTTGTTTCAGCTGAGACTGAAGAACGTGATGGTATAGAATATTTTCGTTTTTTTAGAGCACAGTTGATGAAAGGAACATCACCAGACTTACTTGGAAACCAATTTAGGCAAGAAAATATATTAGTTGACTTGCGATTGCATGATAAAGGTACTATGGCACGAAATCATGGTACAGGATTTCGTACATACGAAAACAAACTACCATGTTTATTTGAAAGTATAAAGGATTTATGATGTATAAAGTTATTAGAAATGATAAATATGATTTTGTAGGCAGTTCATACTCTGATGCATATCCGAATTTACATAAGTATCCGGCTACAATGTTGCCACAAATTGGGATAGATTTATTTAAAGAATTTAATATAAAAGCAAATAGTTTATTAGATCCATATTGTGGTTCAGGCTCGTCTTTCACCGTCGGATTAGACAGAGGTGTTAAAGAGATGTATGGATTTGATCTAAATCCTCTTGCAGTACTTATTTCAAAAGCAAAATTTACGAAACTGGTCCCTGAAAAAATTGAATCGATTAGAAAAGATTTGCGGTACAAAGTATATGACTTTATAAAATATGAGAAAAATATTATAGATATAGAAGTACCTCAATTTTTTAATATAGACTTTTGGTTTTCTAAAAACACTTCTAAAAGTTTGACAGTTTTAAAAAAATTTATTGATAAAATTGAATTAGAATACAGAAGGCTCTTTTTATTACCATTTTCTGAAACAGCCAGAGAGTGTTCGTATACAAGAAATAATGAGTTTAAGTTATATAAAATGCGGGAAAAAGATGTTCTTTCTTTTAATCCCGATGTATATGCAATGTATTTTTATAAATTACAAGTTATATCACATATATATGTGGCATATTATCTGCCTAAGCTTAATAATATAGAGACAATTGAAATAAAGAATGGTTGTTTCTATGGAGATGATAAAAAATTTGATGTTGTCTTAACAAGTCCTCCGTATGGTGATAGCAAAACAACCGTTGCTTATGGCCAGTTTTCTTTTTTTGGTAATCAATGGATTGGTGTAAAAGATGCACGTAAAGTTGATAATATGCTGATGGGCGGGACAACTGTAAAAGACCTCTATTCAAAAGGAATAATGAAAAATTATATTTGTGAAATAGCGAAAAAATCAAAAAAGCGTGCTTTGGAAGTTTCATCATTTTATTTTGATTTAGAAAAATCAATTAAGTTTGTTGCAAAAAGTATAAATAGAAAAGGAAAAGCAATTTACGTTGTTGGAAATAGGTGTGTAAAAGATATTCAACTCCCTACCGATCAATTTGTTGCAGAGCAGTTTGAATATAATGGATTTAAACATTGTACAACATATGAGCGACTGCTAGGAAATAAATCAATGCCATTGAAAAACTCTCCAACAAATATTGCAGGTCAACGCAAAGGAACAATGACTAAAGAATATATAGTTGTATGTGAAAAGTACTAGCCCCCTACTCTTGCAACACAGCTTGCAGCACCCGGTCTTTTTGGCGCCAATTTTTATCGACGCGCACCTGTAAATCGAGCTGCACCCGATAGGGGAAGATTTTCCGAAGTTCTTTTTGGGATTCCACCCTGATTGCCTTAATGAGCGCCGCACCTTTGCCGATAACCATAGCCTTTTGACTTTCCCGCTCTACGCACAAAAAGGCGCGGACAAAAAGCTCCTTGCCGTTCTTCTTCATCTCCATATCCTGAATATCAACATACAGCGCATGGGGAATTTCTTCATAGAGGCGGCTGATCGCCTGCCCGCGGATAATTTCGGCAATGCGGAAATCCACCGGCTGGTCGGTATAAAAGTCTTCGGGATACAAAAGGTCGCCTTCGGGCAGGAGAGAAAACAGCTCGGCGAGCACGGGCTCAAGCCCCGTCTTTTCCTGCGCGGAAAGCTCGAAAATCCGATCCTGCGGCAGATCGGGTAATGTCTGCATAAGGCTGATACGAGTTTGACCCGGCCGCGCAGCCGGACTGTCGGTTTTGTTAATACCGGCAATTACGCGGTTCTGTTTATCTTTCAGTAATGCGCAGATAGCAAGTTCTTCTTCCCCGAACGGGCGCGCCGCATCGATAAGATACAACACCGCCTCAGCTTCTTGCAGACGGTTTTCCGCAATGAGCTGCATACGGCGGTTTATTTTTTTTTCACTGATATGATAGCCGGGCGTATCAATAAAGATGATTTGCCCCTGCTCCGCCGTGAGGATGCCGCGGACGGAGCTGCGCGTGGTCTGCGGCAGTGCCGAAACAATCGACACTGTTCCGCCGCAGACGCTGTTTAGAAATGTTGATTTCCCGGCGGAGGGGCGTCCGATAATACAGACAACGCCGCTCCGCATTGGTTTATCCGGCACGTTTGCTACCGCTGCCTAGCTCGCTTGGCACGCGCTGCAGGGAGACTGCACGGCAATCTTATCTTCTACTAAGGCAAGTACCTTGGTCGGGCAGCCTTTGATACAGATACCGCAGGAATCGCAAAGTTCGTAATTAACTTCCGGAATACCGTTGATAACTTTTATCGCACCTGTGGGACAATTCTTTTCGCACTTCATACACTTGATGCAGCCGCGTTTACAGTTTTTCATAATAACGGCTTTTCTAGGATTGCGACATGAACAAAGCGCAATGGAACCTTTCCGGGTCGTCGGCACGGTAGTCAAAATATGCTGGGGACAAGCTGCAACGCAAACGGCGCAACCGGTGCACTTTTCGTAATCTACGTGCGGAATACCATCCGCTTCAACGTGAATGGCATCGAAAGGACACGCCATTTCGCAGTCGCCAAGTCCGATACAGCCCCAATCGCATTCCCGCAATCCGTTTACCGAAATCTTTGCGGCGCGGCACGTCTTAACACCGACATAATCAGCCTTTTCTTTGCACACGTCGTGCGAACCTTGGCACAGCAGCACCGCAACCTTTGCATCGGCCGATGCGGAAACACCCATAATAGCGCCAACCTTTGCCGCAACGGGACCCGCACCGACGGAACAGCCATTTACCGGCGCATTACCGCTTGCAACCGCTGCCGCAAAACCGTCGCAGCCCGGGAAACCGCAGGCGCCGCAGTTAGCGCCCGGAAGCACTTCACGAATTTTTGCCACCGTTTCATCAGGGGCAACATAAAACAGCTTTTTAAAAAATCCTAGTAAAAAGCCTATTGCTACGGACAATACCAGCGAAACAATAAGCGTTAAAATGATTATTTGCATACTCTTTCCACTCCTTTAAATCATGCCGGCAAAACCGCCGAATGCCAACGACAACAGCGCTGCAGCGATAAACAGGATGGGAGTACCCTTGAGGTACTTAGGTATCGGAGCAATATCGATGCGTTCACGTAAACCGGCAAACAATACCATTGCCAACAGATAGCTGAGCGCAACACCGATTGAATATACCATCGATTGGATAAAGGTATAGTCGGCAGCGATAACATCGAGCGTAACCGCTAAAATAGCGCAGTTCGTGGTGATCAGCGGAAGATACACACCCATCGCCGAATATAGCGCAGGTGCAGACTTCTTCAAGTAGAATTCTACCAGCTGAACCAAACTCGCAATAACCAAGATAAAGAGCAAGGTTTGCAAAAAGCCGAGGTTGTACGGTGCAAGAACCAATTTGTAAAGCGGATAGGTAGCGGCAGTTGCAATAACCGTAACAAAGAGAACCGCCCATCCCATACCGGTAGATTTCTTAACATCGGATGTCATACCGATAAACGAACACAACGCAAGGAAGCGGATAAAAACGATATTCTTAACAAATACCGCAGCAAGAAAAATCTTAAACAGTTCCATTCTCAGTTCCCCTCCTTTGCAGGCGCCGCAGTAGCCGCAGATTCGTTTTTAGCTGCAGGCTCGATATTGGCAGTGGCAGCTTGTTTTTCCGCTTCAGCTTTTAATGCGGCTTCTTTTTGTGCTGCCTCTGCCTTGAGCGCGGCTTCTTTCGCCAGCTCAGCTTCCCGTAATGCTGCAGCCTCTTTCAGCGCCGCTTCTTTTAACGCGGCCGCTTTCCGTATTTTCCGCTGTTTGCGCTGATCCTGTATTAAATACGTTAAGGCAATCAGCAAGCCGAATACAAAGAAGCCTCCGGGAGAGTTTGCAAAGAACTTAATAAGGTAATCGTCCGGCAGCAGACGTACACCGAGCACGGTACCGCTTCCCAAAAGTTCACGGATGGCGGACATCACAACCAAAACCCATGTAAAGCCCAAGCCCATACCTAAAGCATCAGCCATCGCTTTTATCGGCGACTCTTTTGAGGCAAAAGATTCGACACGTCCCATAATGATACAGTTTACAACGATAAGTTTAATGAAAATACCCATCGATTCGGAAAGCTCCGGTAAAAAAGCCTGCATCAAAAGGTCCACAATGGTAGTAAACGATGCGATAACAATAATAAAAATAGGAATACGGATATCATTCGGAATAAATTTCCGGAACATACTGATAATCATTTCGCTCAACACAATAACGAAGGTCATTGCGAGCCCCATACCGATACCGTTCGCAACCGAGGTTGTAATAGCCAGTGCGGAACATAGTCCGATCATCAGCATAATCAGAGGGTTTTCTTTTACCAACCCGTTCGTAAAAATGCGTACATACTCTTTCATAGCCGTTCTCCTCTTAATTTCCGCTGCCTGAGCTGCCGATACCTTGGCTGTTCATATATGAAGAAGCGGCATCGACGGCAATTTTTACCATGCGGGTAACAGCGGTAGAGGTAATCGTCGCACCGGCAATCGCCTGAACATCGCTTCCCAGCGCAAAGGCGTCGGAGATAGGCTTATTACGGAACTGTCCGATGAACGGTTCATCCTTCGCTTTTGTTCCGATACCGGGTGAATCGGTTAAGACTAAAAACTGAATCATCCTCAGTTTTCCTTCCATATCGATACCGGTAAGAATGGTTGCCTGATCATACGTATGGCCGCTTACCGTTACGATAACTCCTGCAGGTTTATCTCCGTTCAGTGCAAGAAAGGCATCGCCGAACGATACCTTATCAACCGATTTCGGCATTCCTTCGGTGATAGGACGGAAAGAATCCGCATCGGGGAAAATCGCTTGAAGTGCCAGCTTTGTTTTTGCTTCTTTTGCCGCGAGAATGCGGGGAGAGGTCAACATGTTAACCGCCGCAAGCGCAAGGCAGGCCACAACCGTATACAGCGCCAACGTAACGGATAATTTTATCATCTGTTTCATTTTGCACCCTCCTTGGCAGGCTTAACGGGCTTTACATATCCGTATTTTTTCTGAATCAGTTTATTTAAGAACGTAACAACAGAATTCATAATCAAAATACTGTACATAACGCCTTCCGGCATTCCGGCAAACAGACGCATCAAGGCGGTGATCAAACCGCAGCCCGCGCCGAAGATAATCTGCCCTTTAAAGGTTACCGGAGAGGTTGCATAGTCGGTGGCCATAAACACGGCGCCGAACAGCAAACCGCCGCTTAACAGCGTCAAAAGCGGATCGATGCCCGCAAGCCATGTTACCAGCACGGCCGTTACAATCATTGAAACCGGAATCTGCCATTCAATAACGCGGGTTACCAGCAAATAAACAAAACCGATAAGGATAAGCACCGCGCTTGACTCGCCGATACAGCCGCCGTGATCTCCTAAAAAGAGTTTCAGGTATACATCGCTCGAAGAAGATAACCCCATCTTTTCTGCGATTGCTGCCGCGGTGGAAATACCGCCTTCCGACATTTTGAGGTACGAAAGCGGGGTGGCAGTACTCACTGCATCAAAACCGTGATGAGGAGCAACCCACGACGTCATCAAGCGTGAAAAACTGACAAAGGCAAACGCGCGACCTACCAACGCAGGGTTAAACGGGTTTGCGCCGAGTCCGCCGAAGAATTCTTTTGCGACGACAATCGCAAAAATTGCGGAAACAACAACGATCCAGATAGGAATAAGCGGCGGCAGCACAAGCGCCAACAGCAAACCGGTTACGGCGGCGGAACAATCCTTTATGCGGATGTCCTTACCCATCACCTTTCTGAATGCGGCTTCGGCGCCGACTGCAACGGCTACGGAAACGATTATTCGGATAAGCGCCGGCACACCGTACAAATAAATACCGTACAGCGCAAGCGGAGCAAGCGCAATCAGTACGTGTATCATCAATTTTCTAGTGGTTACGGGACTCGCAATATGCGGCGCGGGGGAAAGATAAATTTCGTTTTTATCTGCTTCTGCCATAGTTTATTTTCCTCCTTGCGCAGCGGCTGCTTTTGCCGCTTCTTTCTGCTTTGCTTCACGCAACAGCTGCTTTCCGACCTTGAACCGTTGGACGAGCTTTATACGTGCCGGACACACATAAGAACAAATGCCGCATTCAACGCAGTCCATAAGACCGCAACGGACTGCTTCGTCGAGCTTATTGGCTTTTAACGCACGTATCATAAGAACGGGAGACAGTTGGCAACTACAATGAGTGACACATTTTCCGCATCCGATACAGGGGCTTTCTTCATCAAGATTGACTTCTTCGCGCGTTAAGAAAAGAACACCCGACGTATTCTTTTGTACAGGGAAATCCGCGCTCTTCATCGCGAAGCCCATCATCGGGCCGCCGGAAATAATCTTTGTAACGCCCGGTTTTAAACGCACTACTTCGGGAATAAGGTCACCGATACAGGTACCTATAGGCGCTATCGCATTTATCGGATTTTCACAAGCTCCTCCGCCGATCGTAAGCGGACGGTCGATTAACGGCATTCCCTTACGGAACGCATCGGAAATCGCCTTCATTGTTCCGACATTCTGGACAATACAACCAACCTGAAACGGAAGTCCGCCCGAAGGAATTTCTCTGCCGACAACAGCGGAGGTCAGATTTTTTTCTCCGCCCTGCGGATATTTTGTTTTGCATAATTCAACGGAAATGTCGTAAGCGCCCGGACCGACAGGATTTTGCTTTATTTTTGCAATCGCTTTTTCGAACACAGGAACCAAGTGCGTTTTGTTATCCTCAAGTGCAATAATCCCCTTGTCGGCGCCGGTAACGTGCATGATAATCGCCATTCCAATAATCGTTTCAGCGGGATGATACATCGTAGCAGCGTCGGTGCACAGATACGGCTCGCATTCTGCGGCATTACCTAAAATGTAGTCTATCTTTGCATCCTTAGGAGGGCTCAATTTAACATGTACAGGGAATGAAGCACCGCCCATACCGGTTATACCGGCCTCGCGGATACGTTTAAGGGCATCCTCTTTTGTGCAGGTGAAGGGATCAAGCGGTTCCATAAAAGACTCGGAAGTGTCCTCGCCCGCTTGAATTGCGATACAAAGTGCGTCCGTATTACCGGTAACGAGATGGGGTTCTATTTTCTTTACGGTACCGGAGATCGAAGCATGTACCGGCGCAGACATAAACTTGTCTGTTTCCGCTATTTTTTGACCTCGTACAACCGTATCTCCAACCTTTACTAACGGAGTATTCGGAGCACCGCCTTGGGTAACCGGAATCCATACCATCTTTGTAGATGGCATGACGGCCAAGACTTCGGATTCGGCGGAAATCGCTTTCCGCTCTGGAGGGTGACAGCCCCCCTTAAATGACTTAGTACTCATTCTTTTATTATATAAAACATCGTATTATCAGTCAAGAAAAAAAACACGATTGAATCAGGAGAAACGCACCAGACTCCTTTCCGGATTTCCCCGCAAAATCAGGGGACTGTTCAAGCAGAATTGAACCTCTTCGCGGTTCAAATGCTCGCCCAGCCCCCCTGATTTTGCGATTTATATTTACCCGTCTGATGCGTTTCCTCCTTTGCTGGAAAAATGGAAGGTACTATCGGCAAACGGTAAAAACTGATAAACTAAGCAATCGAGTTCTCTAAGAGCCCTGTTAGATTTTTAGAGATGCCCGGCAAGCAATAATTTGTATACCGTGCATTGCCAATCATGGCGTAATGATGCATTATAAATGACTAATATAGCAAGGAGCAGAAAAGTATGAGTATGAAACCGATGTTGAGGAGCAATATCTGTTTAAACGCGCACCCTCAAGGATGTAAAAAAGCGGTTGAAGATCAAATCGCATATACGAGAAAACGGGCGGCTTCTCACCCGGCGAGAACGGCAACACCGAAAAATGTTCTTGTGATCGGCTGTTCGGGCGGATACGGACTGGCAAGCCGCATTACGGCAGCCTTCGGATACGGTGCTGCAACGATCGGCGTCTCGTATGAGAAAGCCGGTTCCGAAAAAAAGTGGGGAACACCCGGCTGGTATAACAACTTAGCGGTTGACGCCGCGGCGAAAGAGGCAGGGCTTATCTCCGTTACGATAAACGGCGATGCGTTCTCCGATGCTATCAAGGCACAAGTGATTGACGAAGCAAAAAAGCTCAATATTAAGTTCGATTTAATAGTATACAGCGTGGCAAGTTCCGTGCGTACCGACCCCGACACCGGCGTTACCTACCGCTCGGCGCTCAAGCCGTTCGGGAAACCGTTTACCGGAAAAACCCTCGACCCGTTTACCGGTGCACTCACCGAAATTACGGCGGAACCGGCTACCGATGAAGAGGCCGCCGCTACCGTAAAGGTCATGGGCGGTGAGGACTGGCAGCGGTGGATAGAAAAACTCGGCGCTGCGGATGTACTGGCGCAAGGCTGCATCACCGTTGCGTATTCCTATATCGGGCCGGAAGCGACACAGGCGCTGTACCGCAAGGGCACCATCGGCAAGGCAAAGGAGCATTTGGAAGCCACCGCCCATTCGTTGAACACCAAGCTCGCAGCCTTAAAAGGGCAGGCATTTGTGTCGGTTAACAAAGGATTGGTAACCCGTGCAAGCGCCGTCATCCCCGTTATTCCGCTCTATTTGGCAAGCCTTTTTAAGGTGATGAAGGAGAAAGGCACCCACGAAGGCTGCATCGAACAGATCAACCGCCTCTTTGACAGCCGTCTCTACACGGCGGACGGTGTTATCCCGACAGATAACGAAAACCGTATCCGCATCGACGACTGGGAATTGGACGAAGGAGTGCAATCCGCCGTTGCAAAGATTATGGCAACCGTTACCGACGAGACCAGCCGCAAACTCACTGACGTGGACGAGTACCGGCACGACTTTTTGGCTATTAACGGATTCGATATTGCCGGCATCGATTATGATACCGAGATTGACCGGTTCGACCGGATATAACAGGGAAACTGTCCGAAAACTAACATTTTTGGACAAACCCAAGAAGATTATTAGGATTTACACAGAGAAAGAACATGAACGAAAAATTTATTTTGAATGTCTTTGACAAATTTGAAAAAAGCTCGGCTGTGCTGCTCCATATAAAGGAAGGAGAAGCGGAGCTGACCTTAAAAAAAGAGGCAGCCTATCAGAACGTACCGGCGGTACAGCCGTTTGCGCTGCAAAATCCCCCTGCGCAGCCGGTTTTACCTGCAGATGCGAACGGATACGCCGCAGCGGGAGTTGGAGTACCGAATAGTGCGGCAAATCCAGCTGCAGCGGGTATGCAGGGATCAGCTGCCGGTTCTACCGGTACGGGAACAAATCAGCTCGGTACAACTTCGGCGGGAACGGTTAATGCAACTGCCGGAATGTCCGGCGCCGATGCACACCTCGTTACCGTTAAAAGCCCCATTGTCGGCTCATTCTACCGTTCACCCTCCCCCGACGCCCCCGCGTATGTCGAAAAAGGTTCCAAGGTTTCAAAGGGACAGCCGCTGTGCATCCTTGAAGCAATGAAGATGATGAACACCCTTGAGTGCGAATACGACGGAACGGTCGAAGAAATTCTTGCGGCAAACGGTGATTTGGTTGAGTTTGACCAGCCGCTCTTTACAATCAGGATCTAAGTATGATACGGAAAATGCTGATTGCAAACCGCGGTGAAATTGCCGTCCGCGTTATCCGCGCCTGCCGCGAAATGGGCATTGAAACGGTCGCTGTGTATTCAACTGCCGATAAAGAATGTCTGCACGTACAGTTAGCGGACCATGCGGTGTGTATTGGCCCGCCGCCTTCTTCCAAAAGTTATTTGAACAAGGATGCGCTGATCACCGCCGCGCTCTGTACCGGCTGCGATGCCGTGCACCCCGGGGTCGGCTTCCTGTCGGAAAATGCGGATTTTGCACGTGAGGTAGAAAAATCCCGTATGTTCTGGATTGGACCTAAACCAGACACTATAGAAATGCTCGGCGATAAGGTAAGAGCGCGGGAAACCGCTCAAAAAAGCGGACTGCCGATTACCCCCGGCTCTAAGGGCGCAATTACAACCAAAGAACAAGCGGCGGAAACCGCGAAGGAATGCGGTTATCCGGTTATCATCAAGGCAGCCTCAGGCGGCGGCGGCAAGGGAATGCGCATTGTCTGGAAAGAAGCCGACTTAGCCGAAAACCTCGCCATCGCATCCTCGGAGGCAGAAGCCAATTTTGCCGACGGGACGGTGTACATCGAAAAATACTTGAGCGACCCGCGCCATGTTGAGCTGCAGGTTATCGGCGACGGTGCTGGCGGTGTTGCGATTCTCGGCGAACGGGACTGTTCCGTGCAGCGGAATCACCAAAAGTTAATAGAAGAAAGTCCTTCACAGGCAGTAAGCGACGCAATGTACGATGCGATGTGTGCCGGGGCAAAGAAGCTTTTTTCCACGCTCAAGTATTGCGGAGCGGGTACCATCGAATTTCTCGTCTCCGGTGATCAGTTTTATTTTATGGAAGTGAATGCGCGTGTGCAGGTTGAACACCCCGTCTCCGAGATGGTAACCGGCACGGATATTATCCGTGAGCAGATCACCGTATGTACAGGCGGCAAAATGTCGCTGCCCGACGGCGTGCTACCGGTAAAGGGCTGGGCAATCGAAGCCCGCATCAATGCGCGTACCCCCGGTTTGATTACCAAGTTACGGATACCCGGCGGAAACGGCGTCCGCTTCGACGGCTTTCTCTATCAGGGCTATAAGGTGGTACCCTTCTACGATTCTATGATTGCAAAGCTGATTGTACACGGCGCAGACCGGGCGCAGACCATTAAAAAGCTGCTCTGTGCGCTGGATGAGCTGCACATCGAAGGTATCCAAACCAATATCGAAGAGCAAAAAACTATTTTGCGGTCGGCTCAGTTCCAATCGGGCACCTTCGGCACCAGTCTCTATGCACAATTATTTGAGGGAGAAAAATAATGGAATGTCCTCATTGTAAAAAACAATATGAGCGAGAAATACTTTTGAAATACTTGATGGTATGCCCCGACTGCGGCTGCCATCTCCGAATGGATGTATCAGAGCGAATTGCCTATCTTGCCGATAAAGATACGTTTGAAGAACTTGATCCTACTTTGCGAACGATGAATCCTATTCAGATGGCAGGGTATGAAGAAAAAATCTCCGCTGCGGAAGCAAAAACCTCGATGAATGAGGCGGTCGTTACCGGCAAGTGTAAGATAGAAGGTAGGGATGCGCTTTTAGGCATTATGTCGTTCGACTTCCTCGGCGGTTCGATGGGTTCGGTTGTCGGGGAAAAGATTTCACGGCTGATGATGAAAGGAGCCGCAGAACGGATACCGGTAATTATCTACGCAACATCGGGCGGCGCGCGTATGCAGGAAGGTCTTTTCTCGCTGATGCAGATGGCGAAGACCTCAAGCGCGGCGGCAGAACTGGATGATAAGGGCGTCCCGCTTTTTATCATGCTGTGCGACCCCACGACCGGCGGTGTAACGGCAAGCTTTGCGATGCTCGGTGATATTATCGCAGCGGAACCCAATGCGCTGATCGGCTTTGCAGGACCACGCGTTATCGAAGGCACTATTCATCAGCAACTGCCGGAAGGTTTTCAGCGTGCCGAATTTCAGCTTAAAAAAGGTTTTGTCGACTGCATTGTACCGCGCATCGAGCAAAAGCACTTTTTTGCCGTGATGATCGATGCCCATATAAATCCGCCGTTCGGCAAGGAAAGGAAATAACATGAGTAAAGAAAACGAACAGAAAACCGATCAGACCGAGCTTTTAATCGGCTTGCGCGATATTGCGGATAAATACGGACTCGACATTACCACCGAGTTAAAAACGATAACCGAAAAGCTGCAAGCAAGTTCCGCAATTTCGCAAGTATGGCGGAAGATTGAACTCGCCCGGCACAACGACCGTCCGCGCGCCCTCGATTATATCGATATGATTTTTGATAACTTCATCGAGCTGCACGGCGACCGCTGCTTCGGCGACGACCCCGCGCTGATAGGCGGCATTGCCTTTATCAATGGGATACCGGTAACGGTTATCGGCAACCAGAAGGGGCGGAACTTGCGGGAAACCATCGACCGGAACGGCGGCATGGCAAACCCCGAAGGCTATCGAAAGGCGCTCAGGCTTATCAAACAAGCGGAAAAATTCCACCGCCCCATCATCACCTTTGTGGACACGCAGGGCGCCTATCCGGGACTCGGTTCGGAGGAACGAGGCATCGCCGAAGCTATCGCGGTCAACTTACGTGAACTCAGCCGCGTTAAAGCACCGGTCATCTGCTTTGTCATTGGAGAAGGCGGCTCAGGCGGTGCTCTTGGCATCGGCGTCGGCGATAAGGTGTATATGCTGGAGAATGCGATTTTCTCGGTTATCTCGCCGGAAGGCTGTGCGTCTATCCTATTGCGGGACTCGAGCAAAGCGAAAGATGCTGCCGCGATGCTGAAAATTACCAGTCGCGAGGTATTGGGGCTCAAACTGATTAACGGCGTTATTGAAGAGCCGGTAGACGGCGCCCATACCAATCCGCAAAAAGCGGCGGACAAAATACGGGCTCAAATCCTGCACGACCTAGCGGATCTCTGCAAGCGCGACCCCAAAGTCTTGGTACGGTACCGCCGCAAAAAGATACACGCCATCGGGCTTTTCTCCGAATAACAAAAAACGCCTCTCAAGCACAAAACTTGAAGAGGCGTTTTATTCGCTTATTCACTCACAAGCATCCCTAAAAATCTAACGGAATTTTAGAGACATTTTATTCGATTATTCCTATTTCCGGTTTAATGTACCGTTAACCGTTAAAACGTTATCTTTTAATGCAAATTTCAAGGTTCCTTCATAATGGTAGGCTGCATCGGAGGCAAAAGTATCGTCTTTTAGCGGCACCTTATTCCAATCCAAATCGGACATTTTTGCCGGATCACCGCCTTCTTTGAGGTATTCGGGTTTGATCATATAACCGGTTTCGATCTTGTCCGTAATATCTTTTGCGATCTTCGCACCGGTTAGGATGTTAAAATTTCCTTTATTGTCGGTTTTTAACTCATACGCCGTTGCCTTGCGGGCAAACCGTATCGTAAGCGCACCGTCGGTGTTTGTTACTTGGAGTCCGTATTCTTCGACGAATTTCCAATCGGAAAGCGGGAATAAAAACAGACTGCGCAGTGCTGCCGGAATCGCGGCTTTCTTATCTGCGGCATTGCCTGCATAGCGGACAACATTAAATTCTTTTGTAGACCCCTTTAAACTGGCCCCCGAAACGGCATCGAATTTATCCTGCACCGTTTCTTGCTTTCCAAGCGTCCAATTAAAATAATTGGATTCATAATCCTGTTTGGCAATGTTCATTCTAAAATCGATTTTGACATCGGTTGCAGCATCGGTAGCCGCAGCCTTGGAAGATGCAGCATCGGCAGAGCCTGAGGCAAACGAAAAAGCACTTGCCAAAAAAAGAATCGATAATACGAAAACGGATTTTTTCATAATCCTGTCCTCCTAAAATAAAAGAAAATTTCGGATATTCCGGCTACACACAATTGTTTGCTTTGTGCAACTTTAGAACATCGAAGTACAGCATAACGGATTTCCTCTTAAAAGTAAAGTATGTTAGCAGAGATCATCTATGGTGAGTATGACACAGCATTTGATGCATTTGTCTTGTTTATTTTGAGCAACAGCTCTTCCGTAAGCCTTTTGAAAATAGCCTGTTAAGCAGTTGTACGTCCGTGTACAACTGCTTAACGACGAGTTTGCACTGCAAACTCGCTTCTGCCTAGAACCACGGACATCCTTGTCCGTTCTAAAACGACGAGGCGCGAGCACAAATTAACCGCAGGCACGCCCAAAATGAACATCCGTGTTCATTTTGGGCTGCAAGTTTGTAAACAAACTTGTTTCTGTGTGGAACCAGCGGCATACGGTATATAGCCTTCCGTAAGCCTTTTGAAATAGACGGTGCAGATACAAGAAGTACAGCAAAAAAGTACCGCAGGCGTATCTTTGATACGTTGAGGACACTTTTTTGCTGTACGACGCCGTAGATGCGCCGTATATTTCAAAAGGTGGTTAGCCCTTGCGGGATTCGTACACCACCGACCCTCCAATAAAGTATTTGGAAAGTCCGAAGAAGATCAGCATCATCGGGATACTGGCAATAACGGCGGCGGCCATCATCGCCCCTTCATCGGTACTCCGTTCGGCTGTGAACGAGGTGATGTACTGCGGAATGGTTTTCATGGTATCGGACTGAGAGACCAGCAGCGGCCACAAGAGGTTATCCCACTGTGTTCTAAACGAAAGGATGGCAAGCGTTGCGATAACGGGTTTACAGTTCGGCAGCACGATATGTGAATAAATGGAAAACTCGTGCATACCGTCCACACGCGCCGCATCCAAAAACTCATTCGGAAAGGTGATAAGATATTGGCGCATCATAAAAATACCGAAGGCGCTCACCATAAAAGGCAGAATCAGGCCTGTGTACGTATTTTGAATATGCAGCTTAGTCGCAATCATGTACAACGGTATCATAATAGCTTCAAACGGAATCATCATCGTCGCCATAATCAGCATAAAGATGAGGTTCCGTCCGCGGAATCTGAATTTTGCCAGTCCGTAACCGGTAATAGACGCCAGCAAAACCGTAGTAAACGATACGCTAACCGCGACGATAAACGAGTTGATAATATTCCGGACGTAAATGTAATTACCGTCGTTTCCTTTAATCGCCGTTATAAAATTGACATAATGCCAGCTGTCGGGTATCCACTTATACGGCATCTGCATAATCTCTTTTCCCGACATCAACGATGCGGTCAGCATAAAAATCAGCGGCATAACGGTAAATGCAGCCAGCGCCAGCAATAGTATAACTTTAATAACCGAAAGCGCTCCTACCGTCATAGATTGTTTCATATTTTCTCCTATGCGTCTTACGGCGCGCTCTTAATAATCCGTCTCGTCGGGTTTTGACGAACGGAACTGCAGCCATGTCAAAAAGAGCATTATCAAAAATAAGACAACACTCATCGCGCTTGCCCGCCCGATCCGCTGCAGCTTAATACCGGTTTGATAGATATTCAGCGTGATAACATTGATCGGCCCGAGCGAAGCGCCGTTCTGTGTAAATAAATATTGAGTGCTGAACGTCTTTAAACACTGCAGCATTGCCATAATCGAAACGAGTACAACCGTCGGTTTGAGGAGCGGAAGCGTTATAGACCAAAAGACTTGAAATTTATTGGCGCCGTCGATTAAAGCCGCCTCGTACACCACAGGCGGAATAGTCGAAAGGCCGGTAATAAACAGAATAACAAAGTATCCGATATATTTCCAAAAGTATACAATCATCGTCGAAAGCTGAAGCATCGTGCTGTTCAACAGCCATTGATGATCGATACCGGGAGTGGACAGGAGTTTGTTAATCCAATAATTTCCCAATCCGCGGGGATCAAAAATAAGCAGCCAAATAGCGGCGGCAACAACCGATGATAAAATAGCAGGCGTATAGTATGCTATCTGAAAGATTTTTTTAAAACTATCCCGCTTCAATGAACTGATAAGCACTGCAAACAAGAGGCTTAATATAACAAGCGGTATAAATGTCCCCAGCGTAAACACAACCGTTGCACGCAGCGAATTTAAAAACGACATCGGATTATCATAGCGGGAAGCATCAAAAATATAGAAATAATTTTGCAGCCCGACAAATTTCGGGGGAACATTGCTCAATACGCGCTTATCAAAAAAACTTTCGACAAACGCATTTATGATGGGATAAAAACTGAATACGGCAAAAAACAGCACCGCGGGAATAACAAAGATGACGCCCCACCGCGCGATCTTTTTTTCGATACCGCCGCTTTTTTTAGAGATAGACATAACCGCTTTTCCTTTACCGGCAGCCACGGGATAATCCGCTGCTGCCGAAACGTTGCAAGGCGAACACGAAATACTCCGCGCCGCCCTGCATCTTGTTTGATTTTTATGTAATATTCAGACACCCCTAACAAGTCGGCTGGCTTTTAGGGGTGTCTCATCATTTGCTATTTACTTATTTGTTTTCTTCGTCAAGAATTTCTTGAGCCGTTGCCCGCAAAGATACCAATGCTTTTTCGGGGCTTACGCCTGCAAGCATCACCGATTCAACTGCGGAACGGATTGCCGTTTGCAGCTCTGCGCTGTTTGCTCCGTAGTAAACGATATGAGCTTTGTTCATATCGTTGATAAACACTTCGGAATACGGCATGTCTTTAAGCGTCTGCGATTCGAGCAGTGCTTTGGTCGGCTGGATAATATTGCCGCCTTCCCGCAGGTAATCTTCACCGTGTTGCAGTAAAAAGCCGATAAGCTTCCATGCAGCCTGCTGTCTTGCTTTGGGAATATCGTTGTTGACCATCAAGAAATGCCCGTAATAGCAAGCGGGGACTTCTTTAACCGCATCTTTAAATTGAGGGAACGGTACAACCATCCATTCGCCGCTGTTATAGAAATCGGGGTTATCCTTGCGGATACGTCCCTGCTGATACAAACCGGTGTTGGCCATCGCAATATCGTTGTTATCTTTATTAAAGAGGTTGCGGGCACTCTTGTAAGTGGGAGAACCGAGGTTCTTTCCCGATGGTCCCCAATCGCGCATAAAGGTAAGGAACTTTATCCATGCCTCATCGCCGACAATCGCAGTCTTGCCGTCATCGCTGATCAGTTTTCCGCCCAGCTGTTCTACCATCGGAACAAATGCAACAAGATAATACGGATAGCGGAAATCGAAACCTCTGCGTACGAGGATATCGCCGTCGCGGATAACCAATTTTTCGGAAACGGCAACCATATCCTCCCATGTCTTGGGATAATCTTTTTCGGGATCCAGACCGGCATCACGGAAAATCTTCTTATTAATATAGATACACCAGTTGGTAATTTCCAACGGAAGACCGTACACCTGTCCGTCCTTTGTTACGGCGTTGAGGATTTCCGGTAAATAGCTATTGTAGATAGCTGCCTGATCCGCATAACCGGCAGCTTTCGCATCGACAGGAGCAACTCTGCCGTTCGCAACATAAGAATATTCGTCTTCGATAGACAAATTGAAAATATCAGGCCCTTGATTAGCCGCAAACGCGGTTTGAACCAGCTCGATCAGCTTTGCAGCACCCTGTGTCGTCCGCTCTACCTTGATATTCGGATTAGCTTTTTCAAACTCGGCAATAAGCTTTGTTTCAAGCTCGGTACGGGCGGGGTCTTCATGCGTCCAATAGATGAGCGTAATCGGCCCCTCTTCCTTCTTTTCCTGCGCACATGACATAACAGCCGCAAGCATCAGCGCTGCAGCAGTAACACCAATTAATTTTTTTAACATAATATCTCCCTTGCTGCCCGCATCTTAGGATGTGATTAGTACGATGCGAACATCTTTTCTATTGTCTCACACTATTCCCGAAACGTCAATCAAAAAAATAACACCGGAAGACAGCCGGCAGACAGTTCAATATTTTCCTGTCAATATTTTCCTTGACGTAACGAGCTTTTTTCCGTATACTATCGGAACCTTGTTTAAAAGAACTCTATGCGGTAAATCCGTGCCAGGTTCTTTTAATTGCCAACTTAGCTCACCCGGCAGAGCAGCACCCTCGTAACGTGCAGGTACTCGGTTCAAGTCCGAGAGTTGGCTTTTTTATCTTTTTCCTTTTAATTTCTTCACTAATCCTTATATATTGTGAGACATCCTAAAAAAAAATTAGTTTTTTGCGTTTTTTTGCTTGTTTTTGCGGTGAACCGTGCTATACTGGTACAAGGGTATTGCAGTATGAGTCAGACACAGTTTGTCGTTAAGGGTGATTTTATATCAGCCGTAACTAAAGACCTTCTTGTAACGCATCCGAATATGTATGCGCTGTGCAAAAGCGGAAGAATAATTGATTTTGTCAGTACATTACCGGAAGGCGAATGGGAGCATACTCCCTGCTTCGATTTTTCCGGTATGCTTATCGTGCCTGCGTGCGTGGATTTACACGTTCATGCGCCGCAGTATGCGTTCCGCGGAATGGGGATGGAGCTTGAACTCATCGATTGGCTGAATACCTATACCTTTCCCGAAGAAGCGAAATATGCCGATGCGGATTACGCTTTGCAGAGCTATCGGCTTTTTACCGATGACCTTGAAGCGAGTCCGTCCTGCCGCGCGGTAATCTTCGGTACCATTCATAACAGCGGCAATCGTGTGCTGGCGGATTTACTGAAAGCTAAAAAGATGCCGTGCCTCGTCGGCAAGGTGAATATGGATCGGAATGCGCCCGACTACTTATGCGAAACGGCGGAATCTTCTTTTGCGGCGACCCAAGCCTTTGTTGATTCATTAAAAAATGATGATACCGTTGCTCCTATTATAACGCCCCGCTTTGTACCTTCGTGTACGCCCGCTTTAATGGATAATCTCGGCAAACTGGCAGCAGCCCGGCACTTGCCTATACAGAGCCATCTTTCGGAAAACAAAAAAGAAATCGCGTGGGTGAAGGAACTTCATCCCGAATGCAAAAACTATGCCGAAGTGTACGACCGCTACGGTCTTTTAACCGATAAAACCATCCTCGCTCATTGTGTGCACCCTACCGACGAAGAAATAGAATTGCTGATTCGGCGCGGCACGTATATTGCGCATTGTCCCGAATCGAATATCAATTTAACCAGTGGCATTGCCCCGGTCGCGCGGCTTTTGGATGCGGGCGTTCATATTGGGCTCGGCTCCGATATTGCGGCAGGCTCCCAGCTTTCCCTGTTTAAAGCGATGATGTCGGCGCTTCAAGTTTCAAAAATGCGGCGGTATTTTTATGAAGGAGAGCGTGCGCTTTCCGTATCGGAGGCCTTATACCTTGGAACGAAAGGCGGCGGCTCCTTCTTCGGCGATACCGGCAGCTTTGAAAAAAACTTCTGGTTTGACGCAGTGGTGATTGACGACTCCCGTTTTAGCGCACGTACCGACTTTTCTATCGAACAGCGGCTTGAGCGTGCGCTCTATTTGACCGAGCGGGATAATATGGTCGCAAAATTTGTGCAAGGCCGCTGCGTATGGAATAAACGTGCGTAGGCGTCTATAAAAAATTAAATACATAATTGGGAGGTGTCGTATGGACGAAAAACGAATTATCGATATTGCAGCAGGACGGATAAAAGCCGATTTGGTGTTGAAAAATGCTTTTGTGCTTAATGTGTTTACCAAAGAATTTATTAAGCAGGATGTCGCGATTGCCGACGGTTATATCGCCGGTGTCGGGCAATATGACGGCGTGGAAGAAAAAGATCTAACCGGCAAGTATGTTTGCCCGGGGCTTATCGATGCACACATGCACATCGAATCGACGATGGCGCCTCCGCATAATTTTGCACAGCAGGCACTGAGGTGCGGTACAACCGCCGTTATTGCCGACCCGCACGAAATTGCGAATGTCGCCGGTGTTGACGGTATTCTGTACATGTTGGAAGATGCGCGGAAGGCGGTGTTTGCAGGTACCAATCAGCCGCTTGTTTCCATCTATTTTATGATACCGTCCTGCGTGCCGGCTACCGATTTTGAACATACCGGCGGCGCTATCACTGCCTACGATATAGAAAAATTATTGGAAGAGCCGAATGTACTCGGACTCGGCGAGATGATGAACTATCCTGCGGTCATCCGCGGGGAGGAAGCCGTATTGAAAAAGATTGCAGCCGCCCGAAAAAAGATATGTGACGGTCATGCGCCTTTTGTCCGCGGTAAAGAGTTGCAGGCATATTGTGCCGCCGGCATCCGTACCGATCACGAATCTTCATCCTATGAAGAAGCCTACGAAAAACTTCAGCAGGGTATGTACATACTGATTCGCGAAGGTTCTTCCGCACAGGATTTGGAACCCATCGTAACCGGAATGTTGGAGCATAAAACGGATACGGGACGCTTTGCATTCTGCACCGATGATAAAAAAATGAGCGATATATTGGCGAATGGACATATCGACAATAACGTACGCAAGGCAGTCTCGCTTGGATTGCCGGCAGAAGATGCGCTGTGTATGGCGAGCTTCCATGCGGCGCAGTGTTACGGCTTGACCGGCAGAGGCGCTATTGCTCCGCGGTATTATGCGGATATCGTCGTGTTTGATAATATCACTGATTTTCCGATTAACACGGTGTATAAGGCCGGTATCGAAGTAGACAGTATTCCCGTTGCACCTGAGTCAAAGGAAGCGGAACCGCAGAAGAACCGTTCGTTCTCCATTCAAAGAATTACTGACAGCGTGCACGTGGTTCCCGTGCCGCGGAGTGCTTTTAATGCCGATCATTTTATGCCGTCCGGTTCGGATAATTTCCATGTTATCGGTATGCAGCCGGGAAAATTGGTTACACAGCATTTAGTATTCCCGCGGCAGGAATGTACCGAATTGCTTAAAGAGGGCAAGCTCTGCTATCTGGCGGTTCTGGAGCGGCACAAGAACACCGGCAATATCGGCCGAGCTTTACTGTACGGTTACGGCGTATCGAAAGGGGCTGTCGCATCGAGTGTCGGCCATGATTCGCATAACATCATCGTAGCCGGTTCCAATGCTGCTGACATGCACCGCGCCGTAGAGGAAATAATCGACATGAAAGGCGGTGTAGCCGTTGTACAAAACGGTGTAGTGCTTAGCAAATTTGCGCTGCCGATTGGCGGTTTGATGAGCCCGATGGAACCGGGGCAGCTTGCCGATGCTATTCACCATGCGGCCGAGAAAGCGCATACTATCGGCGTATACCCCGAAGTTGAACCGCTGATCGGGTTGTCGTTCCTTGCGCTGCCGGTTATCCCCGAATTGAAGCTGACGGATACCGGTTTGTTCGATGTAGTAAAATTTCAGTTTATATAGGGAGGTAAAAATGATAGTTGGAAAAGCGGTGCCCCGTGTCGATGCTTACGATAAAGTAACCGGCAGGGCAAAGTATGCTGATGATTATTTTCACAGTGATTTTTTAGTTGCAAAGGTATTGCACAGTACCATCGCGAACGGACTGGTAAAAAAGATCGATACGAGCGCTGCGGAGAAAATTCCCGGCGTGGTTAAGATTGTTACCTGTTTTGATGTACCGGACATTTGTTTTCCGACTGCGGGACACCCGTGGTCTACCGAGGAGGCGCATCAGGATATTGCCGACCGAAAGCTGCTCAACAGAAGGGTACGGTATTACGGCGATGATGTTGCAGCTGTTATTGCGGAAGATAATGTGACCGCCGAACGCGCGTTAAAGGCCATCACCGTCGAGTATGAAGAATATCCGCCTATTCTGGATGTGCATCAAGCGATGTCCCCTGAAGCAACCGTTTTACACGAAGCGTTCCCGGGCAATGTGCTGAAGCATACGGTGTTTAGCGTAGGCCAGTATGAAGAAACGCCGGATGATCCCGATACGGTTATGTTTGAAGGCGATTATGCCGTATCTCCTATTTCTCACTGTCATATCGAAAATCCCGGCTCGTATGCCTATATGAAGGGCGGAAAGATTATCGTGGTGTCTTCCACGCAGCTGCCTCACATTTGCCGCCGCGTGTGCGGACAGGCGCTTGGTATCGACTGGGGAAAGATACGGGTTATAAAGCCGTATATCGGCGGAGGCTTCGGCAACAAGCAGGATATCCTGTATGAGCCGCTGAATGCCTATCTTTGTACGCTGGTCGGCGGACGGTGCGTACAGCTGTCCGTTTCGCGGGAAGAAACCTTTATGTGTACCCGCACGCGCCATGCGATGGAATTCCACATGAAGACAACAGTGCGGAAGTCGGACGGCAGGTTCATTTCGCGTAAAATGCTCTGCTATTCTACAAAGGGCGGTTACGCTTCACACGGACACGCCATTACCGCGAATGCCTCCAACGAGTTTAAGCAGCTCTATTCGGCTGAAAAGGGAATCATTTCCGAAGCGTATTCCGTGTTTACCAATCATATTACCGCAGGGGCTATGCGCGCGTATGGGATTCCGCAAGCGGATTTTGCCCTTGAATCTTTTATGGATGATATGGCGCTCAAACTGAATATGGATCCTATCGATTTGCGGCTCAAGAACTGTATGCGGGAAGGGTACGAAGACCCTGTTACAAAGATTAGAGCAAACTCGGACGGGCTGTATCAGTGCTTGCAGAAAGGCCGCGAGGTGTTCCACTGGGATGAGCTGCGGAAAAAGTATGCGAATCAAACAGGGCCGGTGCGCCGCGGTGTCGGAGTTGCCTGCTTTAACTACAAAACCGGCGTTTACCCGATCTCGCTCGAAACCGCCTCCGCCCGTATTGTGCTCAATCAGGACGGCAGTATTCAAATTCAGATGGGCGCAACGGAAATAGGGCAAGGTGCAGATACGGTGTTCAGCCAGATGGCTGCCGAAGTGCTCTCGCTGCCGATGGATAAGGTCTACATTTTTTCCGAGCAGGATACCGATGTCAGCCCGTACGACAGCGCGGCTTATGCATCGCGGCAAACATACGTGAGCGGCAAGGCGATTAAAAAGACAGCCGAATCGCTTAAACGGAAGATATTGGATTATGCGGCGTGGATGCTCGATATGAAGGCCGATGAACTTGATCTGCAGCATGAAAAAATTATTGTCCGTAGTACCGGCGAAGAGCGGCTTACCTTGGAAGAGGTCGCAATGGAAAGCTGCTATAGTATGAAAGAATCCAATCACCTCAGCGCGGAAGAAACATCGCATTGTACCGATAACTGCTTCTCGTTCGGTGCAACCTTTGTTGAGATTGAGGTTGATATTCCGGTCGGCAAAATCAAGGTATTGAATATTCTGAACCTGCACGACAGCGGTACGCTTATCAATCCGCAGCTGGCAGCAGCTCAGGTACACGGCGGCATGGGAATGGGAATCGGCGCTGCGACTGCCGAACAGATGCTCTACGATAAGAAAGGCAAGCTGCTGAATGGGAACCTTTTGGACTATAAGCTGCCGACGGCGATGGATCTTCCTGATTTACACGAGCTGTTTATCGAAAATGCCGACCCCACCGGCCCCTTCGGGAATAAATCACTGGGCGAGCCGCCGATTATTTCGCAGCCGCCGGCAATCCGCAATGCGCTGCTTCATGCCACCGGCGTTGCCATTAACAAGCTGCCGCTTAATCCTCAGCGGCTTTTTGAAGCGTTCAGCGAGAGCGGGCTGCTGAAGGAGGTAATCTAATATGTACGATATGGAAAGTTTTTATCAAGCGACATCCATCGCCGATGCCGTAAGCGCCTTAGTCCGTACCGAAAATCCGGTTATCCTTGCCGGCGGCACCGACGTGCTGATTCAAATGCGGGAAGGTAAACTTGCCGGACGGAATGTCGTGTCTATTTTCGGCATCCCCGAATTGCGCGGGGTGAGCATAGATGAGGAAGGTACGATCCGTATCCGGCCGCTGACGGTCTTTAGCGAATTAACCGGAAGCCCCATCGTGCAAAAGCACTTACCGATGCTCGGCTATGCGGCCGATCAGGTAGGCGGGCCTCAGATACGGAATATGGGAACGGCAGGCGGGAACATCTCCAACGGTGTAACGAGCGCTGACACCGCTCCGAGCCAGCAATGCTATAACTCGGTTGTCGAAATTACCGGCCCGGACGGCGTGCGGTTGGTTCCCGTACAGGAATTTTACGTCTCCGCCGGAAAGGTGGTGCTGCAAAAAGGCGAGTTGGTAACCTCATTCCTCATTAAAAAGAAGGACTACGAAGGTTTTACCGGCGATTACATTAAGTACGCGATGCGTAATGCGATGGATATTGCGAACTTGAGCTGCGCCTCTCTCGTAAAAACCAAACGGGAAAACGGCGCCTTAAAAATCGACGAGGTGCGTATGTGTTTCGGTGTTGCCGCGCCGGTACCGCTGCGCTGTAAAAATACCGAGGCTTTTTTGACCGGTAAAGAAATCAACGATGCGTTATATGAAGGCTTGCAGGAAGTGCTCCTCACGGATATCAACCCCCGTGACTCGTGGCGTGCGTCAAAAGCGTTCAGAGTTAATACCGCCAAGCAAATAGCGGTGCGATCTTTACGGAAAGCTGTCGAGCGGCAGGAGGTGTAGGCATGTTAAAAATTATTACAATGACGGTGAACGGAAAAAAGCACGAGCTTGCGGTCGATGTTCGGGAATCGCTTGCAGACGCGCTCCGCAATAGACTTTCGATGACGAGCGTTAAAAAGGGCTGTGAAGTAGGAGAATGCGGCGCCTGTACCGTGTTGGTGGATGGAGTGTCTGTTGACAGCTGTATTTACCTTGCAGTATGGGCAGACGGCAAGAGTATTTTGACGGTTGAAGGACTACAGGGCGAAAACGGAGAACTCAATCCGGTGCAGCAGGCCTTTATCGATGAAGCTGCCGTTCAGTGCGGCTTCTGTACCCCCGGGCTTATTATGACAGCGGTGGAAATTGTCGGAAGCGGAAGGCTGTATACGCGGGAAGAGCTGCGTAAGCTTATCTCCGGGCACTTGTGCCGCTGTACCGGCTACGAAAACATCCTCCGCGCGGTCGAAAAAGCGATGAAGCAAAACCTTGAAAACCTTGAGCAAATAAAAAAGGCCGGTGCGTAATACTACTTGGGTAATACTATTAAGGAAGAAAAACGGGGCTGTCCAAAAACTGCAAGCTTATCGGCTTGTTCTGTAAGGAAAACGGGGATATCTCAAAAGCTGGTTACTTTTTCGACATCTCCGTTTCCATTAAGCTATCCGCTTTGCGGACTCTGCGAATCGGTTTTTAGATGAGCCCTCATCTATGCGGGCGGGAAATAATGTCCGTTAATACGGCGCCTTCTTCTTGTACCTGCACTCGAACGTATTCGCCGCCGAGCAAAACTACCCCGCTCGATAAGCTCTCTTTAATTAACGGCAGCGAAAGATAATTTTCCGTAATGACCGTTATACGGCCGTTGCGCGGCGCTTCGGTAACTCCATATACAAACTTTCCATCCCATCCGTGTAAATATGCCACAGCCTGTGTTTCCGCAAGTTCGTTCAGCTTTTTTACCCGCTGTCCTGCGATGCGTTCGGGTACCTTGGGCTGCATTTCCCACGCCTTCGTTCCCGGACGGGCGGAAAAAGGAAAGGCATGTATCCCTGCAAAATTAAGTTCGCGGCACATACGATACGTTTCCTCAAAATCTGCTTCCGTTTCACCGGGAAAACCGGTGATAATATCCGCACCGATGAACGGATCACCTTTTACACGGCGAAGTTCGGAAACTGCGTGATAAACGGTCGTATTTTTGTATCCGCGGTGCATCGTTTTCAGCACGGCGTCGCTACCCGATTGCACTGAAAGGTGAAAGTGAGGGCAAATTCGCGGATGCGCCAGTAACGGAACGAGCGCTTCGTCTATCCTGTCCGGATAGAGGCTCGAAATACGGACGCGGATAGTGCTGTTTTCCAATATAAGCTTTAGTATACCGGCGAAGTCTCCGGCTTCGCTCCGGTACTGCGAGAGGTTTACGCCTGTCAGCGTTACTTCCGGAACACCGGTTTCTTCAATACATCGCAGCCGTTCAAGTACTTCGGCTGCCGGCAGCGAAACGGATTTTCCCCGTGCAAGCCGTATCCTGCAATAGGCGCACGCATCGTTACAGCCGTCTTGAATTTTCAGCAATGCACGGGAATGGAATAAAAAGTGCGGAGAGCTGAGCGCAAATAGCGGTTTTCTCTGTATGCTGTGCCCGGGTTGGTCCCCTACCGGCTTATGATGCCGCGGCTTGTCTTGCGGTATTCTGCCCGTCAAACCGCTAAGATAGGTTCGTAACGCGCTTAAAAAAAAGGCCGTGTCAAAATAGGCGCTGCCGCGAACCAATTCTGCAAAATAGGCCGGTATTGCCGTCAATAGATCTTTCTGCTGCCCGGGAAAGGCCAGCACGTGAGGATGCAGCGCTTCTATCTCGGCTGCTTCCAGCTGAGCGTAGCATCCCGTTACCAAAATAACGGCGTAGGGATGTTCCTTTATCAATAATCTGATAAGCCTACGTGCCTTTTGTTCGGCTTTTCCAGTTACGGTACATGTGTTTACAAAGCAAAGAGCCGTTTGTTCGGGAGGTACTGCGGCATATAACCGGATGGGCGTTTCGGTAATATTTACAGGGGAAAATCCGGCATAATCGGTATGTCCGGTATATATGGAGAAACCCGCATCGATGCACAGTGCCGCAAAGGATTCTGCCTCTGCCTGATTAAGTCTGCATCCGAGCGTTTCAATTCGTATTGCGCATAATTGAGTATTCATATTAACGGAGAAACCTTACAAAATCGGAATCCGGCAGAAAGTCAAGTGAAAAGAGAACAACTGCGGCAGACTAAAGGCGGTGCAGGACGCGCTCATATCCTTTTTGAGCATCCGTTGAATTTTTATTCAGCTGCAGTGCAGATGAATAGGCTTCCAAAGCTGCCCTGTATTCTTTTGCCTGTTCCCGTGAGTATGCAAGCCGCGTCCACCATACGCTATTGAGCGGTTCCAGCCGGATTGCCGTAGAAAAAGCAATATCGGCGTGGCGGTACTTTGCCATCCGTAAATACAATTCCCCGATATGATAATACACCCCGCTCAGCTTAGTACCGTTAGGCGCATACGCGATATAATCTTCAAACAAATGCAGGCTTTCTTCGTTCCTGCCGAGGTGATAGAGCGCTTGCGCATGACTTTCGATAAGACGCGGGTCGTATTGAGAAATAACCCGGCCTTTAACAATCCAGTCGGCCGCTTCCTGATAGCGTTCATCGGCAAGAAGCGCCCATGTCAACACAACATAGCTATCGATATTGCGGGGCATCCGTTCTATTTCATTTAAGCAAACCGATGCCGCTTCCTTGTATCTGCCTTCGCGGTATAACACCAGCGCGTCATCGGCTTTTTGCGCATAAAGATAGTACGGAAATAAGATATATAAAAAGAGCAATCCGATGCCGGCCGGAAAGCCTTTGCGAAGGGTACGCACGTCCTTAAAACCTCTATTGCCGATTCATTGTACAGATTCCGCTGAAAAAGCAGCCGCTATCCAATATCACCTCAGGCGCCGTTACATCGCCGGTTAATTTACCCGAAGCGAATACATGTACGGAAGTTGTGGCGGTAACATTACCGATTACCTCGCCTTTAATAATAACGCGGTCGGCATTTATCTTTGCCTTTACTTTTGCATATTCGCTAATCATTAAATCGCTTGAAGATTGAATGGTACCTTGCACGGAACCCTTTATCATAAAAGGTTTTTCAAACTTAATGATCCCGTCAAAGACGATATCCTCAGCTAAAACCGTATCGTAATCTTCTTCATCCAAATCTATCAGCGCTATTTTATCCGATTCTATCATGGGTAGCAGAATAACAATGTTTAGGCGTCGAGGTCAAGGGGTTGGGGATGTCTCAAAAGTTGGTTACTTTTTCGCCATCCCCGACGGTCTCACACTCCCAATGAATACAAACGCATCATTTAACGGATGGAGGCGAGGGCTTCCTTCAGGCGTCCTGCGCTTGATTCAAGCGCGGACTGTTCATCTTTGGGTAATTCGCCTTCGATAATCCGTTCAACGCCGCCTCTGCCGATAATACACGGAACGCTTAAACAGACATCATGGAGACCGAATTCGCCGTTGAGGGTCATCGATACTGAAAGAATACTGCGTTCATTCCGTAGAATTGCACCGGCTATTCTGGTAAGCGCCAGACCGACGGCAAAATAGGTTGACCCTTTATAGTCGATGATATGATATGCCGAGTGGCGCACTTCGTCCAGGATTTTTTGTTTGTCAAAGCGGATACCCGAATTGCAAAGTCCGCTCCGGCAGTATTCGTCGATGCGTTGCCCCGCGATGGTTGTCATCGACCATGCGGCAAATTCGCTGTCGCCGTGTTCGCCGAGGATGTATCCGTGTATATTACGGGCATCGACGCCGCATTCTTTGCTGAGTACATAGCGGAAGCGGGCGGTATCCAAGACAGTACCTGAACCGATTACCCTGCCGCGTTCCCAGCCGCTTGCTTCACAGGCCACCTTAGTAAGGATATCGACAGGATTGCTGACGAGCAGCATAACGCCTTTGCAGCCGCTTACGGCAATTTCCTTCGCAATGGTTTCGATAATGGCGGCATTTCGTTTTAAGAGATCTATTCGTGTTTCGCCCGGCTGCTGTTTTGCACCGGCTGTTATTACGATAATATCGCTGTCCGCATAATCGGTTTGACTGCCGGTGTGGATATCGACCTGCGGTAAAAAGGGTAGGCCATGGACAAGATCCATCGCCTGCCCTTCCGCAAAGTTTTTATTCATATCGGTTATTGCAATTTCATCGGCAAAACCGCTTTGAGCCAATGCATACGCAAAGGTAGCCCCAACAGAGCCTGCGCCGACGATTGTTACCTTTCGTTTTTTCTGATCCATAAAATCTCTCCTCATAAAATAATTTCGGTACTACTCAAAACACAATAGGTATGAGCAGTTCCGTACACGGTTATTATACACTTTTGGATAGATAAATTATAGATAGGCAATTAACACACTCGCTATTGCTAACGGCCTTGCTCCAGATACCGGGGAGTAAAAATCTTGTCGGGTATATTCATATTATATTGCATCTTTATAATGTGAATGGTTGTCGCCGTATTCATTGCAAGGGTTGTCATTTTAGTAATCCGCGGAGTATCCACGCCTTGGGTTGCCTCGTAATTGCTCATCTCCATGATTTTTACCAATACGTTTTTCCGGTCATAAAAGGCAATTTTTACCAAATGCCTACTCCCCTTCTCCACCCATACATTGGTTTTGGAATATTCGGACTTTGTATCCTTGGGAACACCTTCGATAACATAGCACAAGGCACCGCCGTATTCTTCCTCACGGAGCAACGTGTATGTGTCCAAACTGCTGTCCCGCTGCAAATACGACATATCGTTGTACGAAAAATCGGTACCGAGGAAACTTTCGGTACCTTCCGATTCACCGGTAATACGGCGGACTTTACCGAGCGCCGGTAAATAAATCCGCTGATCGATAACGCCGTCTTTTGCGACCATCAAAAACCGTGTGCCCTTTACATTTGCGGGCGATTTGATTTCCAAAAAAGTACGGTGGTCGTTTTCTTTTTGTACGGAATACTGATCGACCAACAGCTCCGCCATTGTGATACCGTTCCGCTGAATTTCCATCTTTGCCCGCGTTCCGATTGTTTCAATCGTTATTTGCGACGGAGCGCCTTTCATAATGGATTCGGCGGACTCTTCGGCAAAAAGAACCGCGGCGCTGCATATCAACAAAAAACAAAGCATCGATAATTTTTTCATCCCTCGCTCCCATAAAAATTTCAAAAAAATATCAGGGAACCTCTAAAAACTTCAGTCTTTAGAGGTTTTCCTTAGATGTAATTTACGATGTAAAATATCATCAATAATCCGCCGCCCGGCAAGTAGATTCTCTACTCAAGATTATCTTCCGAAACGGATTCCGCATTATCCCCCGGCAAGGGTTTGGTAATAAACCGCGGTTTTACAATCGAAAGAATAGTCGGCAGTACCGTTAAGCTTGCAAAAGAACTGGTGCCCATCACCAAGGCAATCAGTAAACCGAGTTCGGACAGCATATTAAATTTTGACAGCATCAAAACGGCAAAACCTGCACCTACGGATACCGCATTAAACAGAATCGCCTTGCCCGAACCGTAGAAAGTATAGATAAGGAAATTCCGATCATTACGCCGTTTGATACATTCATGATGATAAGCCGCCAGATAGTGAATTGTATAATCGATACCGATACCGATTGCAAAGCTTGCCACCATCGCCGTGCCGATATTGAGCTTTATGCCGACCATTCCCATAAAACCGAAATTCAATGCAACGGAGATCATCAACGGAATAAGCCCGATAATACCGGCAACTATTGAGCGGTAATAGAACGCTAAAATGAGGAATACGATGCCGAAAGAAACCGCCACGGAAATCAGCTGTGATTGTACTACAAGAGTATTTAAGGACTGTTCGATAAACATCGAACCGTTCGGCTCTACGGTTATATCCTTGGGAAAATTGTCCTTAACAAACGCCATAATCGCTTGCAGCGCTTTTTCGCTGTCTTGCTGCCCGACCGTCCGCAGTTGAATATTTACTTTCAGCGTAGTCGGCGCGTTCGTATCGTCGATAAAGTCCTGTATACTGCCACCCATCAGTATCAGATAATTTTGAATAAGCGCCGCAAGTTCCTCCTGCGTTTCTTTGCCGTACTTTTGAGGATTCGTAGGAATTTCGTAGTAGGAAGCACCTTTATAATTGATATCTTTCTTTAAGGCATCAACCAATTCGGTGGCGGAAACATATCTGCCGCGGCGCGCGGTTTGGGCATCTGCAAGTTTTTCGATAATTTCGGAAAAAGTATACACCCTCTCTTTTTGTGTTTCCGCTGCGGCATGCCCGGTATTATCGGCAGCGGGCTGTTCCGCATCATCAAAGCTTCCGAAATCCCCAAAGTCGCCGAAGTCTCCAAAAGTATCTTCTTCCGAATCCGTACCGCTGCCTACCGAAATAGAGCCGTCTCCCGATTGCCCGCCGGATGGCGGCTGCGAGGCCGTATCTGCAACTGCAAGACCTGCAGCAGGGGCATCCGCATTATATACCTGATTAAACCGTTTAATGACATCCGCAAGCGATGTAATCTTTCCTACTTCGGGGATATTTTCTTCTGCGTATTCGGCAAGGGAATCGATTGCCTGCAATACATCGGGACGGATAACATCGCCCTGTTTTTCTCCCGTAATGATTAGGTTCAGCAACTTTGACCCGCCGAAATTTTCGCGGATAAATGTGTCGGAACGGACAACCTGTACATCAGGTTCAAAATATTCCATTAATACGTTGTCAATAACGAGCTTTGAAATACCTAAGCCTGCAAAGATAATACAGGCCAGACTGACTAAAAGCACGCTGCGCTTATGCGCATGGACAATCATCAGCGTATCGGCGATAATCCGATCGATAATGCCGGTGTGACTCGGCTGTGCCCCAAACTTACCCTTGATGGTCGGATTATGCGGCCCGCGCAGCATAAGGATTGCAGGGATAAGGGTTACCGCCACGACAAAGGCCGACAGCACGCCGAAGCTTGAAAATATACCGAATTCAAAAATCGGAACAACGCTCGTAAAGCAGAATGACACAAAGCCGGCAAACGTCGTAAGCGCCGCCAAAAAGACCGGCGGAATAACCCGCGACATCGCTTCGATAATCTGTGCCGAATGGGTTTCCGCAGAAATCTCTTTGCTTTGTGTTACCTCATCAAAATAATGATTGATAACATGAATACCGTACGCGCTGCCGACGGCAATCAAAATAACGGGCAGCACCGTCGAAAGGATGGTCAACGGAATTTGCAGCAGCGCCATTGCGCCGAGCGCCCACACACACGAAATAATAACGGTAAGCAGGGGCAAAAATACGCCGGTAAATCTTCTAAACGAAAAAAATAAAACCCCGGCTACCACCACAACGACGATGGGTACAAGAAGCATTAAATCGTGTCCCGTCGCTTCATTGACAATCTCGCTAAAAACCGGCGCACCGGTTACATAGGTAACGGAATCCGGACAATCCCATTCTGCAGCAAGCCGCATCACCTCACGGCACACGGCAACCGTTTCCGGCAATCCGCTTTCTTCCTGCTTTACATTAAGGAAGATAATCGTCTGCGTTGCCTTTAAATCGTCCGAAACCAAGCTGCGGTTATAGATATCCAACGAACGAAGTTTTTGGGTTATTGCATTCAGCTCCTCAGAAGAGCCGGTCAAATGCTCCGGCACCAGTTTTTCGCTTACAATAGAATCGCCTACTGCTTCTATATGAGTTGTCGTTGTGAGCGAGACGATGTTTTTTACCAACGGCAGCGCTAGCAGCTGTTTATCCAGCTCCTGCATTTTTTGTAAGAATTCCCGGTCTACGACGGTAGAATATTTCCGTTGGATCCCGATAAGGAGCGGAACCGAATCGCCGAATATTTTTGCCATTTCGGCATCGGCAATACGGGCAGGATCGCTTTCCGGTATAAATCGAAAATTATTGTTATCAAACCGCATACGCGGAAGCTGCAACGCAAAAAAGAGCGTGATGCCGAGGATAATACCCAAAATAACACGCGGATGTTTGTATAGTTTTTTAACCAGTGCGTCTTTTAGACTCATAAGCACCTACTTTGACAAGCGGGAAACGGATATCTTAAAAGCCGGTTACTTTTTCGCCATCCCATCCCAAAGATTATTTAAGAGACCCTATACTATACTCCCGTACGAGTAAAGTCAAGGTTGAGGATTTTCTCCTTTTTTTAATTATGGGGATAAAAATATAGGGATACAAAAAAGCCGCCCCAAGCAGAAATCTTCTTAAACTCAAAGCGGCCAATGTAATGTTTTCAATGGCTTATGAGGGCGTCTTTAAACACCGGAATTTTTAAAACTTCCAATATGTAATTGCCCTTTACTCATTACTTAATCGCCTGTGCACCGAATCCCTTTACTGCGCCGAACAGTTTTACGGCGTCATTTTGCGGATATTTATTCGCAAACATCGACACATCGGTTTGAACGGTCATGGTTTGGTTCATTCCCATTGCACGTCTAAATTCGTTGGCGGGAGAATTGGGATCATAGTCGGTTTTTTCTTTGTAAGCGGCGTTTAAAAATCCCGCTAAGTATGCCTTGTTTAAGACGTTTTTAAGCGGAGCGACATCTTTCAGCTCTTCGTTGCCTTCCGCGCTGTTAAAGCGGTCGACATCTTCAAAGTCTTTTACCCACACATACTCGAAGGTTCCTAAACCCGGCAGGGTTACATCCGCCTGTTTGTTCATAAAAAAGCGGTTGTTGTCTACAAGTACCTTCCGTCCGTTTTCCATAGAAGCGGGACTGTCGATATAGCAACGGTCGATTGCCGAAAGGGAAGAAAGCCCGATGATGTTGTTGTGCAGGTTCACCTCGACCTTTGTCATAACGCGGAAGCCATACCCCATATCTTCGAAGCTGTGGGTGCGCGGCCACGTGAACAGCACCGTATTGTAGGCAAATTCAAGCCGTATAGCGGTAGGTGTATTCATCATTCCCGCAATTTGACAAGCAGACATTGCATTTGCGATAAAAACGTTGTTAATAATTTTCCAATTTCCCGAACCGCCCATTTGAATTGCAAAATTGGGAGCATTAAGAAATACGCAGTTTTGAACAAGGAAATCGCAGTTGTTAATTGTCCCGCCGACTAAGGGTTTTTCGGTGGTGATAACTTTTTTTTCGCTGCCGTTTTCTCCTTGTCCCGGCGGTAAGATAAGCATACCTGTTTCCACACCGGCAGGTTTTCCCTTGGTTGCGTGGTAACCGTTGGAATCTCCTTTATCGACGATTAGCCCGTCAAGCACCATTTTGCTGCCGGCCGGACCGTTGATAGCAAATTCCACCAAGCGGTTTGCACGGCCTGTTCCGTTGGAAGAAGCAGGCGGCATAATGAGTGTGCGGTATTTTAAAACATCCCGCTGGGAAAAGTCTTTGGAATATCCGCCGTAAATTTCGACCGGAACTTTTATCATGATAAAGCCTTTGTCCCGAACACCGTAGTAATTGCCTTCCGCGACATACAGCTTATCGCCGGGCTGCGCTTGTTCGGCAGCCTTTTCGATGTTTTTAAACGGAGCATCCTTTGTGCCCGCGTTTCCATTTCTCCCTGTTTCTTTTGAAACGTAGTACTCCGCAGCTGTTACATTTGCCAAAACGAAGGCAGCCAGTAAACATGTTGTAAGTGCTTTTTTCATTGTGTAATCTCCTTTAATTAGGTAATTAGGGTTCCGTTATATTTCCCTGCGCATCAAGATAGTACACAGGAATGGCAACGATTGAATCCCGGTTATTCCTGAATTTTGATTGCAAGCTTTGCTGAAGCGGACTGTAGTAAAAGGCGCTTGAGCTGGCGTCGCAGTGGGATGTCCAAAAGTCCGTGCTCGTAAATTGAGCCATTTTTTCCGCCTCATCCCGCGAGGGCAGCCATCCTCCCCGTGAAATGCAGTACATCACAGCATTGTTCTGCGCCGTGCGCATGTTAGAACCGCCCGATTCAAATTCTCTTTTTAAGAAAATGCTGTTTTCTTTTCCATCCCCTATTTTTGAGGATAGAGACTTCGTGCTGATAAACCGCGAAGTGTCAAGATCCCACGGCATCGGATTTGACGGGGTTCCCATTGCAAGAAACCGCCAGCGTCCTTCGCCTGTGTTGACCCACACGATCGTTTTCCCATTCAGTACGTCGCCTGCAGAATACGATTTTGACGGCGTAGCTTCCGGAGCCGTTATTTCGCCCAGAAAGAAACAGCCGTGCAGTATAAGCGATGCGGCTATAATGAGCGCCGCTGCTCCCTTGTTAGATTTTGTCATAAAATCCTCCTTTGTTTGTTTTATATGAATGTATATTTCATCAATAAAAACTGCCGCACCACATCTTACTATAACATAAATACCGGCGCGAACAAAGCGCAGCATCGAGCAGTATAGAGGAATGCTGCCCCGGTTTTAAATACAAAAATGCAGTGAGAAAAAGCTCCGGCATCTCTAAAAATCCAACCAAGTTTTTTATAGATTTCCTGTAGCATTAACGTTAAAAACCTTCTATAATAACTCCCTTTATTTATCAAGGAATGAGGAGTTATTATGACTATTCAACTATCGGAGCGGTTTACCTTTATAAAATTGCTGCGCTTTACCATTCCGACTATCATTATGCTTATTTTTACATCCGTTTACAACGTTGTCGACGGATTTTTTGTTTCAAACTATGTCGGTAAAACTTCGCTCCGATTTTGTATTTTGCCCGTCCTAACAAGAGTTTTTTCCGGCTATGCAATCTTCGGCTCATCGTTTTTACGGCATTGAACAACGGCAGCGTTTCCGCTACGATTTCATTTTTACGGACTGTGGTGTTTCAAGCTGCAGCCGTTTTGCTGCTCCCGCTTCTTTGGGGAGTCGACGGTATCTGGCTTTCGATTGTCGGCGCGGGGCTGATGGCGGTTATTGCAACACTCTGCTTCCTTGCAGCAAATCGGAAGAAGTACGGATATTAAAGGAGAAATGATAAAATGATGTGGGCGGTTTTCGCACTCTTATCCGCGGTATTTGCGGCGCTGACTTCTATTTTGGCAAAGGTCGGGATTGAAGGAGTAAATTCAAATTTGGCGACAGCGCTGAGGACGGTTGTTGTGTTGGCAATGGCGTGGGGTATGGTTTTTCTGACCGATACTCAACACGGAATAGTAAACATCAGTAGAAAAAGCTGGGTGTTTTTGATCCTTTCGGGTCTTGCAACAGGTGCTTCGTGGCTGTGTTATTACAAGGCGTTGCAGCTTGGCGAAGCATCAAAAGTAGTTCCTATTGATAAATTAAGCGTTGTAATCACATTGATTTTAGCAGTGATTTTCCTCCACGAGAATATCACTGCTAAATCGGTAATCGGTTCGCTGCTAATTACGGCAGGCACACTGTGTATGGTGTTATAAGTGGGGCAAAAGGTTTTCCCTTAACCGACTGACCTTTCCCTTATTTTTACCTATAATTTAAGGGAAAGGCGAGGGATAAAGTCATGAGAAGGTTTATTTTCAACCGCAAAATAGTGCGGCTGAAAAACACTACGGAGCAGGCGTGAAGTACCGCACGGCTTTAATGTCCGTGCAGCATTGCCGTCAAACGCTTATTTCCCGACAACCGAAATACATTGGCGGATATGCGTACCGTTTACCGCTTCGTCAACAATGGCGATTGCGTAGTCGGCATAGCTTACCGTACTTTCTCCCGCTGCATTGTGCGGCAATACATCTTCTCCGATTGTATAGTTGCCGGTACGCGTTCCATCCGCTTTAAAATCGAACGGCGGACACACATACGTCCATAAAACGTCATCCCGTTTTTGCAACGCTAAAAAGGCCTCCGTCTCCGCCTGTGCAAGCGGCTTAAACGCTTCGGGAAAATCCGGCGCATCAATCAGCATAAGCGTACGCTTATCGTTCACATAAAGGCAGCCCGCACCTCCGACAATCAACAATCGCGTATCCGTACCGGCAAGCATATCGCATAATTTTTTCAGCGAACTGCCGTGTTGCGCAAACGTTTCCGGTCTCCACGTACCGAATGCATCGATAATGACATCGAAACCTCTCAAATCGTCAACCGTCAGATCGAACAAGTCCTTTTGAATAACCTTTGTCGCCGCGCTTTCATTCTTTGACCTTATAACTACAGTAACATCAAGGCCTCGGTCAACCGCCTCTTTTGTAATCAACCGCCCGGCTTTGCCATTCGCGCAAATAACCGCTACTTTCATCATCGTACTCCTATAATGTATATTTTGGCGTTATGCCTCTTGTATAGAATAATAATGGAAGTATATAATCATCAAGTAGGCACTTTTTTGTGCTATAGTATCTTTTAGATACCTTATAGGGTAAGACAATGATGAAAAAACAATTGCCGCACTGCGATGTCGAACTCACCGTTACGCTGATAAGCGACCGGTGGAAAATACTGATTCTGCGGGATTTACTGACGGGAACCAAACGGTTCGGCGAATTAAAAAAATCGGTGAGCGGCATATCGCAAAAGGTACTGACTGCTCATTTGCGTTCGATGGAAGACGACGGTCTTGTGAACCGCAAAATATACGCGCAAATCCCGCCGCGTGTCGAGTATTCGCTTACGGAAACGGGCTGGAGCCTAAAGCCAGTTTTGGATGCAATGGCTCAGTGGGGCGAAACGTACCGATGCAAAGTGCAAAATCCTTTATAATAAGCTGCAGCCATTTTGAGGTTTCCACTTCTGAGGCATTGATAGCATCTTATTTTCGAAAGTTGGCAGCGATGCTTTCTACCACTCATTTGCAACACGTCGACTGGAATCCGGTTATGATATACGCATCATCCGAGAGCGAATCGGTAATAGTGATGTTTTTAATGAGGATAGAAGTAATATGAAAACGGCAGATATTCTTCTGTCGAGGATGCAGTTTCCCGTATAAGGGAAAAACATGGCTTATAATGTCCGAATTATGTTATGACGATACCTACTGGCATGGCTGGAAATATAAAACACAACTTGACCATGTTGTACACATATAGTATTGTATCCGTATGAAAACATTATCGGTTGCTAAAGTAAGGATGAATTTCTCTGCACTTCTGAAAGAAGTAGCATTAGGTAACGAAATCGGTATTGCATTTGGTCGAAAACAAGAAACAATAGCCGTTATTGTTCCAATCGAAGAATATAAAAGAATAAAAACACGGCAGCTTGGTACATTGGAAGGAAAAGTACAAGTTGAATTTAGTGAGAATTGGGCGATAACCGATGAAGAGTTTGTTACTGTATGAAAATCCTATTAGATACGCACTATTTATTGTGGGCATTTATTGATACAAGTAAAATATCTCAGTCAGTGTATCATAAACTATTAGCAGATGAAAATGAAGTTTTTTATAGTCAAGCGAGCTTATGGGAAATATCGATAAAGTTTAATATGGGAAAATTATCCCTAAAAGGAATGAAACCGGAAGAATTCTACGAAGAAGTAGCAAATAGTTTTTTAAAATGCAGAGCTTTTTCAAATGATGAATTAATTACTTTTTATAAATTACCAATAGAACACAAAGATCCGTTTGATCGAATTATGATTTGGCAATCCATAAAGTCTGATTACTATTTTTTATCCGTTGATAGACAGATTACAAAGTATGAAAGATACGGCTTAAAAATATTAACCTGATCCCTGTACAATGGCAACAAAATCAACCGATAAAGCAATACTCACGGAATTAAAATCACTAACGAAAGATAAGACAAATTGGAAAACGGCGATTGCTGATGTGCAATCCGCATAACTAAAAAAGCATTGGTTGAGGCTATCGGCAGTTCTTGAGAGAAACCTTGAATTCTGCTTGAGTTTTGGGGAGCATAATAGTATGATAATTGTAATAAATACTCCCTAAAGGAGAAAAGCTAATGGCAGCAAAATACAATGAAATACAGGAATTCCTTAGGGTTCGTGCCGATCTTTATGCCAGATTACATTTACTGCCGTATGACGGTACGCCTGAAATTAAAGAACGCGGCGATGGAAAATATGTATATGTTAGAAAGCGTGTAGCCGGTAAACAGACATCGACATACGTAGGGGTCTATACAGATGAGTTATATAACCTGCTCCTTCGTAATGCAAAAGAAGCTCGTGTAATAAGAAAAGAACTGAGAGATATAGAAAAACAACTGGCGATTGCCGGATATTCGGAAGACGGACTATCTTCCAAAGTCATAGCAAATATCGCATTCGCAAGAGCCAATATGAAAATAAATATCTATGATCAAGCTGTCTTGGAGGGTGTTGCAACATCTTTTCCACAGACGGAAGAAATTATAGACAACGGAAAGGTTTCCGGCATGACAGCAGCTGATGTGCAAAAGATTTTGAACTTGAAACATGCTTGGGAGTTTATTTTGGATAAAGATGTTATTGCAAGTAGATCAGACTATTATATGCTGAGTTATATTGCAAAACTGGTAAATGAAGGTTTTTTTGCGGAAGGCGACCGGATTCGCGGTGTTCCGGTAACCATCGGCGGTTCATCATATATTCCGCCTTTACCGAATGAAGCGGATGTTAAAGATACCATTCAAAAGATTATCGAGGAAAATGATGATGCGATTACTATTGCTATCAAACTATGCCTTTATTGTATGAAGACACAGATATTTCTTGACGGCAATAAAAGAGCAGCCGTTATTTTTGCAAATCATTATTTAATTTCACATGGCGGCGGTTTTATTGTAATTCCGGAAAAGGAAGTTCCTAAGTTTAAGCAGTTATTAGTAAAATATTACGAAGGAGAAGATCTATCCATTATTTCCGGCTTTATGAAAGAACGTTGTTGGAAAACAATGTAATTGGAACCGTGATTAATGGCTTAATATTTATGTAAACAGAAGCATAAAAAGAAAGATTACTGTTTATTTTCTATCAGTTGTCTGCTAAACATAAAAATAACCGTGAGAGGAATAGAGAGATAAAATGGACTGCCGTATACAAGAAATAATGTTATTATCGGTTATGAGTAAAGGTAAAGAAGAATGTATGCAGCACGATAAAAAAAGGCGTCCACGCCATATCAGCATCAAAGGAGCGCGGGTACATAATTTGAAAAATATCGATGTGGATATTCCGCTTGAAATGCTAGTTGCTATTGCGGGTGTATCCGGTTCCGGTAAATCTTCGCTGGCGCTGGGAACGCTGTATGCCGAAGGTTCCAGACGGTATTTGGAAGCGCTGTCTACATATACCAGACGAAGAATTACACAGAGCGGCCGGGCGGATATCGATGAGATACACCATATTCCTGCTGCACTTGCCCTGCATCAAAGACCGGGTATTCCCGGAGTGCGCAGCACGTTCGGTACCGCTTCGGAACTATTGAATAGTCTGCGATTGATGTTTTCCCGGCTCGGCAGCCATGTATGTCCGAACGGGCACCGCACACCGGCGAGTATGGCGGTCGCGCTGATGCAGCCGATTGTCTGTCCCGTATGCGGTGAATCGTTTTACGGTCCCGGTGCGGAAGCCATGGCATTTAATTCGGACGGCGCATGTCCGGTCTGCAGCGGCACGGGCATGGTGCGCGAAGTGGATGACAGTACACTGGTGCCCGATGAAAGCCTCTCCATCGAGGACGGAGCCGTGTTGCCGTGGAAGCTTTTCGGGCTTATTGCGATGCCGAAAACCGTAGCCGAACTTGGAGTGCGCATCGACGTGCCGTTTTCCGAACTTACCGAAGAAGAGCGGCACACCGTCTTTGCAGGCGAAGAAACCAAAAAGATGATAGTATGGCATTCCAAAAACGGCAAAGTGTTTGAACTGAATTGCACCTACTATAATGCACACCGCGCTGCCGAAAATGCGCTGCATAATGTCGAATCGGAAAAGGGCTTGGATAAAATCCGCAAATTCTTACGTGAGGCGCCGTGCCCGGAGTGCAAAGGAACGCGGCTCTCAAAAGCCGTCAGAGCGACAACACTTGCAGGTAAAAATCTTGCCGAAGCGACGGCGCTGACACTTGACGAATTGCTCCAATGGGTGGATATCGTTCCCGCAACGCTGCCTCCGGAGATGCGTCCGATGGCGTTGAGCATTATCGGCTCGTTGACGGATAATGCACGGCGGCTGAAAGACCTCGGTCTCGGCTACCTTTCGCTCGACCGCGCAAGCAGCACGCTTTCTACGGGAGAGCGGCAGCGGGTACAGCTTGCACGTGCCGTCCGCAACGAAACACTGGGCGTTTTGTATGTGCTGGACGAACCGAGCATCGGTTTGCATCCATCTAATATCGACGGTTTAATGGAAGTCGTCAACAGTTTAATCGCGGACGGCAATTCCGTTGTGCTGGTTGACCACGATGTACATGTGTTAAAGCGTGCGGATTATATAATCGAAATGGGACCGCTTGCCGGAAACGAGGGCGGAACCGTCATCGCACAGGGTAGCGTCGAAGAAATTGCGCAAAATCCTGCTTCAAAGATTGCAGGCTTTATCACGGAAACGGAAACCGTTCTGACGCGGAAACGTGCAGCAAAAAAAGATTTGTTTGCAAACGGAACTATTCATCTGGAAACAGAGCAGATTCATACGGTACATGCGCTGAAGGTAGATATTCCTAAGGGTAGGCTTACGGCAGTAACAGGCGTCTCCGGTTCGGGTAAAACGACCCTCGTGCTGGAAAACCTTATCCCCGCGCTGCAGGCGGCCGCCGGAGGGAACAAAGTTCCGCCGCATGTTTCAAAGATTTCGGCTGAAGGAATTACGCGGGTAAATCTCATCGATGCAGCGCCTATCGGCATAAATGTCCGATCCACCATTGCAACATACAGCGGCATATCGGATGATTTACGCAAACTATTTGCGGGAACAAAGGCGGCAAAAGAAAAAAAACTTACTGCGAGTGAATTCTCATACAATACCGGAACACTCCGCTGTCCAACCTGTGACGGAACAGGACAAATATCGCTCGACGTACAATTTCTGCCGGATGTTACCATCACGTGCCCCGATTGCGGCGGCTCCCGTTTCGGCAAAGAAGCCGAGTCGATATTATGGACACCTAAAAAATCGGAACAAAGCTATTCGCTTCCGGAGCTTATGCGCATGACGGTACGCAAAGCGCTTCCCGTGTTTTCAGCTTCCGGCGTGCACAAGATAGCGGAAAATCTTTCGGTTTTACAGAACTTGGGACTCGGCTATCTGACACTTGGTGAAGATACCCCTGCTCTTTCGGGCGGGGAAGCGCAGCGGCTCAAACTTGCCGCCGAAATGGGAAAAACGCAAAACGATGCAGTGTTCGTATTTGATGAACCGACAATCGGACTGCACCCGCTTGACGTACAAGTGCTGCTCGGCGTATTTCACCGGCTTGTGAAAGCGGGCGCAACCGTTGTCGTCATCGAGCACGACCTCGATGTTATTGCAAACAGCGATTACATCATTGATATGGGGCCGGGTGGAGGCGCAGCTGGGGGAAAAATCGTCGCATACGGAACACCTGAAGAAATTACCCAAAATCCCGCCAGTATTACCGGCCGGTATCTTGCAGAGGTTTTGAAATATGGAGTGATACAATAAAAACCACTCATTTTCAATCTAAACTGCCCCATCATAACACCTTCCATCGTTTCACCCTCATAACGCCACGCTCCAAAATATTGACAGGAAAAAATCCCCGTACTAATATACCAGTGGTATATACCGATGGTATATTAAATGAAGGAAAGATATATGAGCATATCGGAAACGCAGAGAAAAATGCTGGAAGTAGGTAAAAAGGAATTTTTAGCAAAAGGATTTAAAGACGCATCTTTGCGGAAAATCGTAGCGGAGGCGGGGTTTACGAAGGGGGCATTCTACGGCTATTACCCGGATAAAGCCGCATTATTTGAAGCGCTTGTTTCGGAAGCGGCAGACGGATTGGTGAATATGTTCAAGGCTGCTCAGGATGCACATCTTGATTTGATTCCTTCAGGAGATACTGCCAAAAGTAGAGAATTGTCAACGGAGTATTTAAGACATTTCATAAGCTATGTTTATGATCATTTTGATGAATTTAAACTTGTACTTTGCTGTGCGGAAGGGACAAAATACGAGAATTATACCCATGAACTTGTGGAGCTTGAGGTAGAACGTGCAGAAAAATATTACAGACTTCTGCGGAAAAAAAATAAAATTAAAGGAAGCGTCAGTCGTGAACTTCATCACATGATTACCAGCGCGTACTTTACGGCAGCGTTTGAAACGGTGGTTCACGATATGACGAGGAAAAAGGCTATGGGGTATATTGAAGAGCTTGCAGCTTTCTTTAATTCGGGCTGGGACGGAATTTTAAAGCTTGTATAAAGGCATCTTAAAAAAAGTCGGTAAGAAGGAGAAAAAATATCGTGAGTAAAAAAGAGAATAGCTCAAAAGAAAGCTCGATAAAACAGCTGCTTGCCTTTGCAACATCATGCAAAAATTTGCTTGTCAGTGCCGTTATTTTGGCGGTTCTGGGAGCGGTGGCGGGCGTTATACCGTATCTTGCGGTGTCTAAAATCATTATCGCTTTATGTGCGAAAGATTATAATATGCGTATCATCGTTGCAATGGCGGTAATTGCACTTGCAGGTTATCTGATGCAGCTCGGATGTTCAACCTTATCTACGATACGCTCGCATCGTGCGGCATTCACCGTATTAAAAAATATTCGTATGCAGCTGACAGCAAAGCTTGCTCGTGTTCCGATGGGCTTTGTGCTGGATACTCCCTCCGGAAAATTTAAGACAATGCTGGTTGATACGGTAGAGAAACTGGAACTGCCGCTTGCTCATATAATACCGGAACTTACCGCAAATTTGCTTGTACCGGTTTTAATGTTTGTCTACTTCTTTGTTCTGAATTGGAAGCTGGCTCTTATCGCATTTGCAACATTTCCCATAGGACTTATTTGTTACATGGGTATGATGAAAGATTATGAAAAACGCTACGCTAAAGTTCTGACTGCCGGTAAAAATATGGACGCAGCCACAGTAGAATATATCGGCGGAATTGAGGTTATTAAAGCTTTTAATCAAAGCAGTACCTCGTATCGCAAATATGCGGAAGCCGTAAAAGAAAACGAAGTTTCAAAAAAAGAATGGTTCAAATTAACAAACCCGTATTATGCAGCGGGACTTGCCATCGCTCCGGCAAGCCTTTTGGGCGTATTACCGCTTGGCAGTTTGTTTTTTATACAAGGTACGTTATCTTCCGGAAATTTCATATCGTGTATCATCTTATCTCTCGGTCTTATCGCTCCGCTCATTCAGGCATTGCGCTATACCGACAGCCTTGCAATGGTGGATTCCACCGTCAAAGAAATTGCAAAACTTTTGGAGACAGATGAAATAAACCGGCCTCAGGAAAATGTTCCGCTGGAAGGAAATCAAATAGTATTTTCATCTGTCAGTTTTTCGTATGGAGATACGGAAGTTTTGCATGATCTTACCTTTCAAACCGTACCGGATGGAATGACCGCTATTGTAGGACCTTCAGGTTCCGGTAAATCTACGGTTGCACGGTTGATTGCATCTTTCTGGGAGGCAAGCGGCGGTGAAGTGATTATCGGCGGTTATCCGGTACGGAATATTCCCCTTTCACAAGTGATGGATTATGTCTCGTATGTTTCGCAAGATAACTATCTCTTTCATCTGTCTATCAAAGAAAATATCAGAATAGGAAAACCGGATGCTACGGAGGAAGAAATTGTGCAGGCGGCGAAAAGGGCAAGCTGTCATGAATTTATTACATCACTTCCGAATGGTTACGACACGATAGCAGGCGACGGCGGCAACAATCTTTCAGGCGGAGAAAAACAGCGTATCGCAATCGCAAGAGCAATATTAAAAAACAGTCCTATCATTATTCTGGATGAAGCAACCGCTTTTACCGATCCTGAAAATGAAGCGGTGATTCAACGTTCCATCGGAGAACTGATTAGCGGCAAGACCTTGATCGTCATCGCTCATAGATTATCCACGATCACAATGGCAGACAAAATTATCGTAATGAATCAAGGAAAGATAGAAGCCCAAGGACGGCATGAAGAACTCTTGGAAACCTGTTCACTGTATCATAAACTATGGGAAGCACATGGGTATCTCTAAAAACTCGGTCAGCTTTTAGAGATACCCGACGGAAAGGAGGATATACAACATGCTTAAAATGTTCAAACGCTTGCTTGAATTTGCAGGCACTGAAAAAAGAAAACTGATACTGTCTTTTGTTTTTCATATATGCCATTCGTTTTTTGAAATGCTCCCTATTATGGCAATTTTAACCGTATTAACGGGGATATTATCATCTACTGAGGGGAGCGCTATGCCTCACCGCGTAATTTGGGTATCATTCGGAATTATGATCCTGAGTGTTATCGGTAAAATTATTTTTATCAATGTATCTTCCGTACAAAGGACGTTGGGAAGTTTTGCTATGTGTTCAAATTGGCGCATGGAACTCGGTGAAAAATTAAAACGTGCGCCAATGGGATATTTTAGCGAACATCGTCTGGGCGATATTACCGCTGCCGCAACGACCACACTCGGTGATCTTGAAACAAGCGCGGTAACTATACTGGAAACCGTGGCAGGCGGATTTGTACATGCGGTTATCATCGGTTTGTGGCTTTTAATCTATGAATGGAGAATAGGGCTTTTAATGTTTGCGGGGCTTCTGATTTCAAGCCTTGTATATAAAAAAACGCAGACAGCGGGAGAAAAATATGCTCCGCGCAGGCAGGCGGCACAGGCGGGGCTTGTAACCGGAATACTCGAATATATCCAAGGAATGGGTGTGGTAAGAGCTTTTGGTCTTTATGAACAATCCGGCAAAGCGGTAGATGCCGCCATTTATGAAAGTGCAGAATCGAATATCGTTCTGGAAAGAGTGTTTTCAGGATTGGCAGCAGCCTTTCAAATGGTATTTAAGTTCATCCGGGCGGCAATCTTAATCATAGTACCGTATCTTTTGATTCATGGAGAAATCACTGCACCCAAATGTCTGCTGCTGACGATTGCAAGCTTTATGATTTATTCTACAGTGGAACTTGCCGGAAGTACGGCGGCCGTAGCAAGAGCGGTAGACGCATCGCTTAACAGGCTTGATGAAATATCCGAAATACCGCTTTTAGATGAAAACGGCAAAGCGCTTACTCCCGCTTGTTACGATATCGTGGTTCGGAATGTGTCTTTTTCATATAACGGCAAAGAAGTTATACACGATGTGAGCTTTCAAGTTCCGCAAAAAACCGGCTGCGCGATTGTAGGTTCTTCCGGTTCCGGAAAGACGACGCTGTGCAGTTTAATTGCGAGATTTTGGGATGTCGATAACGGTGAGATTTTGCTCGGCGGTATTAATGTAAAGGAGTATACCTGCGACACTCTTTTGAAAAATTTTTCAATCGTATTTCAGCACGTTTATTTATTTGAAGATACGATTGAAAATAATATAAAATTCGGAAAACCGAATGCGACAATGGACGAGGTGATCTTTGCTGCAAAAAAAGCCTGCTGTCATGATTTTATCTCCGCACTTCCGAACGGCTATCGGACACAAGTCGGAGAAGGCGGAGCTACGTTATCGGGAGGAGAAAAGCAGCGTATTTCCATCGCGAGAGCGATTTTAAAAGATGCTCCGATTGTAATTTTAGATGAAGCGACTGCCAGTGTGGATCCTGAAAATGAACAGGAATTACAGAAGGCAATCGATGAACTGACAAAGAATAAAACGTTGATTATCATTGCCCACCGTTTGAATACCGTCCGAAAAGCGGAACAAATTCTTGTTATTGATGATGGAAGTATCGTGCAGAGAGGGACGCACAGTGAACTGATGGCTCAAGAGGGGGTTTACAGACGATTTGTAAATATTCGAGAAGAAGCCATCGGATGGAAAATAGGTGAGAACGCAGCAAAACTTTAGGCATGAACGGAGAAAAGTGTGATTTTTGCTTTTATTCTAAATCATAAAGGGGGTATATATGAATGATCAAAACGGTTTTGAAAAAAAAGGATTATCGGTAAAGGTTCGGAAACGCTGGAGCATTACCATACTCGGCATTATTATGGGGCTGCTCTTTTTTGTTACCGGAATGCATTGGTCGATGGCGCTTGGAAATATCGCAATGGGCATTATTGCCGATATCATTGCAGGACTCGGCGGATATACCAATAAAAAGGTAAACGCGCTTTCGTATATGGTTCTGATGCTTGCCAATACCTATACCTATCTTATTTTCTTTATCGATCCTGCAGGATGGACACAAGCGATGCTCAAAAAGGGAACGGATGCCTCTTATATCGAAACGATGAACGCATCGGCGACAGGGTGGATGCCTGCGGTAATTATCGGAGGAACACTGCTTACAGCGGCATTCAGTGCATGGGTCGGCGGGAAAATGCTGAAAAAACAATTTGAAAAGGCGGGGGTGCTGTAATTCATAATTGGTAATGAGGAATCTTCCGCATTTTTAAAGCTGTTGATGAATCCTTTGCGTGCTCTGTAGTTCTCCTGCGGTAGAATTGAAAAACTGCTCAAGATTGCTAAGAGCACAAAAGAGAAAATACAGGACTTCTTGTTTTTTAGGAGTTAATAGGTTATATTGTGAGTAAGGAATGTAAGGAGCCTTGATATGGAATTAGCTAAAGTAACGTCAAAAGGTCAAATAACAATTCCTCTGACGATAAGGAAAGCTTTGCAGTTGAAAACGGGAGATAAAGTATTTTTTGAAGAAAATCAAGGAAAATTCTACATCACAAACGCTTCTTTGATTGCATTGGCGAATATTCAAAGGCAGATGTCAACTACAGCAGAAAATGCAGACTTTAAGTCGGAAGAAGATGTCGTAGCCTATATCAAAGCATTGCGAAAGAATCGATGAGAGTTTTTGTAGATGCCAATGTCATAATTTCAGCGATATTATTTCCTAACGGAAAAACAGCATTTGTCTTTTCTCATCTACTTGAAAAGCATACGGTAATAATATCGTCATACACAAAATATGAATGCCGCGAAGTTTTTGAAAAGAAGTTCCCCGCACAAATGGATTTACTTGATGCATTTTTTGAAGGCATTAGCTATGAGAAATTTCAAAGTCCCGAAAAATACGATGAAACAAAATATCCCAGAATTCGTGATATAAGAGATTTGCCTGTATTGGTTTCAGCAATATTGTCAGACTCGGATGTTTTGATAACAGGTGATAAAGATTTTGAAGAAGTTAAAATTGATAAGCCGTTGATTTTTAGCCCGACAAAATATTATGAATTGATAAATTAAGGATTATGGTATCGAGGATGTTTTTGTGGAAAAACGAGTAAGCTTTATTTTTGATCCGCGGACAAAGCTTTTTATACTACTGCTGTGCGTGATTGCCGCCTCAATTTCTCCGTCCCTTGAGTATAACCTCGGCTTGGTTCTGCTGGTCGGGATAACGGGTATGCTGTGCGGGAAACGGCGGAGTGCAGTTATCGGGATAGCGGGATATGTGCTGCTGTATGCGCTCACGATATGGGCTGCCGGTATGACGGGAACACTGAAAACAACGCTGCTTGCAGCCTTTGGGCTGTTTCATAAGGTGTACGCCTGCGGAATGATGGGCGGTTTGCTTATTTCATCGACAAAGGTGAATGCATTTATGTCGGCACTGAATCGTCTCCGTAGCTTATTTCACCGCTTCCCTCAACTTTGTCAGCAGCGCATCGCTTTTCATAAATGACTGGTGCAGCAGCTCCAGCAATTCCGCCGTGGTGTGCGTTACTTCTTCTTCCTTTATATATGGATTTTTTATATCCAGGTTATAGCCGTTGGTTTTTAAGGTTTCAATATTGACCTTCCAGACGTGTTCATTTTCGACACGGCTATTCCACCATGCTTTTAGCGGTTCGAACTCACTCTTCCGAATAGGCTTTGTTTTGGAGTAGGATTTCTGCCCCTCCGGCAGTTTATGCTCCCAGTACCAGATGTCCCGTGTCGGCTCACCTTTTGTAAAGAACAACAAATTCGTGGCTACCGACGCATACGGCTGAAACACGGAGTTAGGCAAACGCACGATCGTGTGCACATTACACTGCTCTAAAAACTCCTGCCGGATTCTCTGCTTTACACCATCCCCGGTCAACGACCCATCCGGCAGCACAATCGCAGCGCGTCCACCTTTTTTAAGCAAGCGGATCATCAACAGCAAAAACAAATCTGCGCTTTCTGTGGTGCGGAACTGAGCCGGATAGTTTGTTTCAACCCCATCGCTGACACTTGCACCGAACGGCGGATTTGCAAGAATCACATCAACACGGTCTCGCTCCGTAATGCTCGTGTATTCGCGGTTCAAGCTGTCCCCATTCATCACATTCGGTACTTCAATATCATGCAAAATCAGATTCGTAACACAGAGCATAAACGGCAGCGGCTTCAGCTCATGACCGCGTATCGTTTCTTCCAGCACCTTCAAATCCTCAACGGAATGAACATCCTTCGCACGGATATTTTCGATTGTGCTTGTTAAAAAGCCGCTGGTGCCGCATGCAGGATCCAGAACCTTTTCTCCAAGCCGCGGATTTATCAGCTCCGTCATTATTTCCGTTACAGCACGTGGAGTGTAAAACTCTCCATAGTTCCCCGCACTCTGTAAATCGCGCAACAAACTTTCGTAAATATCTCCAAACAGATGCCGGTCTTCACTCGCATTAAAATTAATTTCATTCAGCTTATTCACCACCTGCCGGATAATTGTGCCGTTTTTCATATAGTTGTTCGTCCCCGCAAAAATATCACGAAGCAAAACTGCACGTTTATTTCCCGTCGAAACATCAAGATTTTGCAGTCCGGGGAACAATACCGTATCGACAAAATCTTTCATCTCATCCCCGGTAACCCCTTCGCCGTCAGCCGCCCAGCTCCGCCACTTCAATTCTTCCGGCACTACCGAAACATACTCATCATGCAAAAGTTCAAGCTCCGCTTCTTTGTCATCAAGAATTTTGAGCGTAACCATCCACCCCAGCTGTTCAATACGCTGCGCATCCCCCGAAACTCCCTGATCTTTCCGCATAATATTTTGCAATGATTTTATAATTCCACCAATATTCGGCATGTGTACTTCCTATAAAAACTTCAAGCACTACTATTTTCAGTATAGAAAGACAAATATCCGTACGTATATTCATATCCGCTATCGTTTTATTTACAATATTATATAGCGACTATTGTAAATAGTTTTAGACTAAAAGCAACATGAAAATTTTTAGCTGAAAATTTCGAAGATGTTCGACCGTATACATATAGGCAATAGATGAAGATATAAAATTTCCAGTTCAAAATACGTAGATTGGTTCTTTTAAATTTACCTATCTTATAGTATACTATAATTATTGGTGTTGTAGGTATGGTGAATTCAAAAGACACGATAAAAATATAAAGAGTTTGCATCAGTAAAATGAAAAAATTTGAAAACCGTATTACCATAAATCCCGATTTATTTTGATTTCTGAAAGGAAATTTTGTCGAATACGACAAAGTGAAATAATCATACGTTTTCTTGAAAGATTGGAATAAACTGCTGAATATGATAAAAGAAGAAAAAAAATCAGTTGATGTAAGAGAAAATCAGCTTTTACAGATGGATAGAGAAATATTAGTCCTCCTCTTAAAAGACAGAACCACTGATAGAAATATTATGTGGTGTACCGACAATTACAAAAAATACGGTTCGCAATATGAATATAATCAGCCCATTGCCATACATCTTATCACTTCCAGACATGGAAATATAATTAAACCTCGTGTAGAAAAAAGTAGGCATGACCAGCAACGGCGTATTAGAGATAAGGGGGAAGTATTCACTCCGTCATGGATATGCAATAAACAAAACAACCTCATAGATAATGCATGGTTCGGAAGAGAAAATATTTTTAATGTAGAAACAGAAACCAGCTGGATTTCCAATAAAAATAAAATTAAATTTTCGACGGAGCAAGGAAAAGGATGGACGGATTATGTTGAATCGGATCGCATGGAAATTTCCTGCGGAGAGGCACCGTATATCACAAGTCGATATGATACGGTATCGGGAAACTATATAGAAGTTCCAGATAGAATAGGACTTTTAGACAGAAAATTACGCGTTATCAGTGAAAATACAGACTTAGAAGACAAGTGGCTGACATGGGCATATAGAGCCGTTCAGAGTATTTACGGTTTTGACTGGCAAGGCGATAATTTACTTATAGCGCGTGAAAACATTCTTTTTGATGTCGTTGAATACTTTGAAGTAAAATTCAATAAAAAAATAGAGACTTCTCATCTTGTTGAACTGGCAAAAATCATTTCATGGAATATCTGGCAGATGGACGGAATAAAATTCGTCGTTCCGGAAAGCTGTACCACAGAAAAAAAAGAAGCTGAGCAACTGTCTCTTTTTGAATATATGTATAAAAAAGAACAAGTATGTGAGTGTGAAGGCTGTAAAACGGGAAACCATTTCAAACATAACGGCATATACTGTAAGTTAATGGATTGGAAAACTCACAAGTCAATCAGATATGCGGATCTAATCAGTAAGGGAAAGTAAAATGGCGACTTTTAAACAAACTTTTGAACCGAAACTTATTTATGTTTATAGAATCAACGACTCCGCTCATGACGGAATCTTAAAAGTCGGAGAGGCTTCATGTGCCGAAGCCGGAATGCAGTATTTTGCGCTACAGCCTAATTCAAAAATGCTGAATGACGCTGCAAAAGAGCGTATTCGACATCAGACACAGACAGCAGGTGTCTCTTTTGAACTTCTTTACACAGAAATAACCGCCTATCAATCCGGAAAAGAGTTGAAAGTATTCCAAGATCATGAAATTCACAATATTCTCAAACGTTCGGGAATCAAACAAAAATCTTTTGCGACAGATTCAAATGGTCATAAAGCGAATGAATGGTTTTATACGGATCTTGAAACGGTAAAAAAAGCCATTGCAGCAGCAAAAGGGGAAAGAACTTCATTAAATGCCTCCGAAATTTCAAAAGATAAAAGTCCTATTCAGTTCCGCCCGGAGCAGCAGGAAGCAATCGACAAAACAATCAAACAGTTCAAAAAGAAAAATTCCGGCAACCAAATGCTTTGGAATGCAAAAATGCGTTTCGGGAAAACACTTACTGCACTTCAGGTTATCAAGGAGATGAACTTCTACCGTACTTTGATTTTGACTCACAGACCTGTAGTTGATAAAGGTTGGTTTGAAGACTATGCAAAAATCTTTTATGACAGAAACGACTTTTATTATTTTTCAAAAAATAACGGCGGAGATGTGTCAGATGAAAGTAATTTTCATGAAATGGTAAAATCAACTCAGAAAAACGGTTTAACCGATTACCACTTCATTTATTTTGCTTCCATCCAAGATATGCGCGGTTCGGAAATCGTAGGCGGCAAGTTTGACAAGAACGAAGAAATTTTCGATGTTGATTGGGATTTAATCATCATCGATGAAGCGCATGAAGGAACACAGACGGAACTCGGGAAAAATGTAATAGCAAAATGTCGTAAACCCGATACAAAGATTCTTCATCTTTCAGGGACTCCCTTTAATCTGATGGATGACTTTAAAGAAGATGAAATTTATACATGGGACTATATAATGGAGCAGAGAGCAAAAGCCGAGTGGGAATCGATCCATCAGGGAGACCCGAACCCTTATGCTTGTTTGCCGAAACTCAATATCTTTACATACAACCTTGGAGCTTTGTATCCCGAATATGCGGATGCGGATATTGCATTCAATTTTAGAGAGTTTTTCCGCGTAGATGAGAACGGAGATTTTATTCACGAAAGCAATGTTAAACAATTTTTGAACTTACTTACAAAAGAAGATAAAGACTCCAACTATCCATATTCAACTCGGGAATATAGAGAAAACTTCCGCCATTCACTTTGGGTGATTCCCGGCGTAAAAGAAGCCCGTGCTTTAAGTAAACTCCTGCAAAAGCATCCGATTTTCAGTCAGTTTGGAATTGTAAACGTTGCCGGAGACGGCGACGAAGAAGTGGACTCAAGCGATGCCCTTGCAGCCGTTGAAAAAGCAATGGGAAAACATCCGGAAGAAACATATACAATCACATTAAGCTGCGGTCGCCTTACAACCGGTGTCAGTGTAAAACCGTGGACCGCTTGTTTTATGCTTGCAGGAACTTATTCAACCGCGGCAAGTACATATATGCAAACGATTTTCCGTGTTCAAACACCTGCAATTATCGGCGGAAAACAAAAAGAAGAATGTTTCGTATTCGACTTTGCACCCGACAGAACTCTAAAAGTAATTGCGGAAACCGCAAAAATCAGTTCAAAAGCAGGTCACACAAGTGAAAGCGACAGGGAGATTTTAGGCGAGTTTATAAACTTCTGTCCTATAATCGGGTTTGAAGGCTCGAAGATGATTGATTACGACACTTCGAAAATGCTTGAGCAGCTTAAAAAAGTTTATGTCGAAAGGGTCGTTAGAAACGGTTTTGAAGACGGATATCTTTACAATAATGACTTGCTGAAGCTTGATGCCGTTGAGTTAAAAGAATTTGAAGGCCTCAAGAAAATCATCGGTACGACAAAAGCAATGGCGAAAACCGGTGAAATCGACATTAACTCTTTGGGATTTACTGAAGAAGAATTTGAGCAATTAAATGATTCAAAGAAAAAACTGAACGAAAAAAGAGAATTAGATCCTAAAGAGCAGGCTTTAAGAGAAAAACGTGCAGAAGCAAAAAAGAACAGAGACGCAGCCGTTTCAATTTTACGCGGAATTTCCATTCGAATGCCGCTTTTGATTTACGGAGCGGAGCTGAATAAAAATCTTGACGGTTCTGATAATGAAGCCGAACTTACAATAGATAATTTTACCGCTCTCGTTGATGATATTTCCTGGGCGGAATTCATGCCTGTCGGCGTTACAAAAGATGTATTCAACTCATTCAAAAAATACTATGATCCCGATGTATTCCATGCAGCCGGAAAACGTATCAGAGAAATGGCAAGAGCGGCGGATAATCTTTGCATAGAAGAGCGTATTGAACGCATCGGCACAATTTTTAATACATTCCGTAATCCCGATAAAGAAACGGTTTTAACTCCGTGGCGTGTCGTAAATATGCACATGACAGACTGTCTCGGCGGGTGGAGATTTTATGATGAAAAATATGAAAATCCGATAACGGAACCCGTTTTTGTAGAACAAGCGGAAGTAACCGAAAACGTTTATAAAAAGAACTCAAAGATTCTCGAAATAAATTCCAAAAGCGGACTTTACGCCCTTTACTGTGCATATTCCGTATATCGCACACGAGCAAAATTCGAACTGGGAGCGAAACCGACACGAGCAATGGAAAAAGAGCTTTGGGATAAAGTTCTGGATGAAAATATTTATGTAATCTGTAGAACCCCAATGGCAAAGGGCATTACGAGGCGAACGCTTGCAGGTTTTACAGGTGCAAAAGTAAATTCACACAGTTTTGACGATCTTGTCATGCAATTAAAACATAAGCCCGATAGCTTTATCAGCAAAGTCTTAAACCCCGGTTTTTGGAAAAAAGAAGGAACAGCAAATATGAAATTCGATGCAATTGTAGGAAATCCACCTTATCAGGAAACATTACAAGGTTCTAGTGATACTCCAATCTATCACTATTTTTATGATGCTGCATTTAAATTAAGCAATTTAGTTACATTGATTACACCAGCAAGATTTTTATTTAAAGCTGGGAAAACTCCAAAAGAATGGAATGAAAAAATATTAAATGATGAACATTTTAAAGCTGTAAAATACTTCCAGATTAGTGATGATGTTTTCCCAAGAACAGATATTAAAGGTGGTGTTTGTATAACTTTGCGAGATGAAAGTAAGATTTTTGGAAAAATAGGTTTATTCTCAAATTATCCTGAATTAAATTCAATTCTTGATAAAGTTTTAACTCATGAAGATTTTAAAACATTGAAAGATTTGGTTTATGCTCCAGAAAGTTATAGACTTTCAAAAAAATTACACGAAATGCATTCTGACGTAAAAGATTTATTAAGTTCTGGACATATGTTTGATGTAACAACGAATATTTTTGAAAAGTTGAATGAATTTTTCTTTGATGAAAAACCTAGTGATAAGAAAGAATATATAAAAATATATGGAAGATTTAACAATGAAAGAGTTTTTAAGTTTATTTGTAAAGATTTCATTGATGAACATGAAAACCTTTATAAATGGAAAGTATTTGTTCCAAAATCAAATGGATCGGGGGCGATAGGCGAAGTTCTATCGACCCCGATAGTCGGCGAGCCGATAGTCGGCCACACTCAAACTTTTATTAGCATTGGAAAGTTTGAAACAGAATTTGAAGCAACTTCTTTGTTGAAATACATAAAATCAAAGTTTGCTAGAACATTATTAGGAACATTAAAAGCGACACAGGATAATAAAAAAGAAACTTGGGCAAATGTTCCCCTTCAAGACTTCACTGAAAACTCTGGCATCGACTGGGAAAAATCTGTGCATGAAATCGATCAACAGTTATACAAAAAATACGGCTTAGAAAAGAACGAAATCGAGTTCATCGAAAAGATGATTAAAACGATGGAGTAGAGAAATTGACCAATTTTAAAATATCTTTCGATACCAAAAACTTAGAGAATCAATTTAAAAAACAATTACAGGATGCACAACGCAAGGCTAAACAAGAAGCCTTAAAACGGCAGAGAACTGAAATTGCTCGGAATATTGTTCAAAAACAGGAAATTATCGGAGGAATAAGAATGTTGGATAAAAGTTCGGAAGTTGTATTGGAAGTATTATTAAAATTATCCGAACAATGCAATTCATTGGATTTCGAAGCTAATTACGATGAATTGCCGGACGGTTATGCAGACGGATTAACGCAAATCCTTGAAAACTTACAAGCGTACGGTCTGGTGTTCAGGCATATTGAATTTATGGGAGGTAACTTTATGGTGATTTTATCTCCGCAAGCTAGAACTTACTTCAAGGATAAAGAAGAAGCATTAAGAAAAGAGGAGGAAAAACAGACAACCCAAAACATAAACATTACTGCAACTGGAAGTAATATAACATTCGGTTCAATTATTAATTCTACTTTATCTGCGGAAAATATTGTTTCAACCATTGAAAAAGAAATTGAAGAAAAGGGCGGAAATGATAAGGAAGAGTTAAAAGAATTACTTGAGGAAGTAAAAGAGTTATGTGAAGGATTCCAAGTGAATAATCCTTTACCGAAAAGGAAAAAGCTTATGGAAAAATTATCAAATCACATGTCGAAGCACGGTTGGTTTTATGGGGAAATTGTAGGTCTAATCGGTTCTGCAGCTATGTCTGCAATGATGTGAGCTACCGATTTGTTAAATGAAGCTGTCGGGATATTCAACAACATTTGCAAGAAGTGTACAGAGTGACTGTTTCAGCAGATCTTATTCCCATGTAACGGAAACAGTGATGCTGGATGAAAAAGAATGGCAGAAGAGTATACTTTTTTATTTCAGTCTTTATTCCGCCTTTTGCTTGTTTTTTCAGGGTTTCGATAAAAGTGGGACTTTTGACAAAGTATTTAAAATACTCTAAATCAACAACTGAATCATCGAATATATATGAAGAATAATGGATTGTTGCTGTAACGGGTTCTGTTCCCTGATATACTGCAATAGCCCCTTTTGCCACGTTAATTCCGGAAATAACCAAATCACCCGGCTGAACAACAATCATATCAGTTTTAGAAGGTTTTTCGGAAATATGAACTGTTCCGGAAAAATCTATTTTATCAAGACGTTTATATGTTGCGATAGCGTTATCATCGGGTTTGTATCGGCCTTGTCGTTCTGTCAGGAACTCCCCAATCCTAACTTTCTTCCATTCTCCCATCTTTTATTCCTTCAGTAAATCCATCATGTCCCAAGTATACTCCTTTTCGGGATATATAGCAAAGATATGTACCAAATATTGAGGAAATGGTGTATATTACTCCGCTTCTTCGTAATAATAGGAATAATCAATCCCTTTCATAAACATTTCACGGTCATTGATTTTATCGGTCAGAGCATTTTGCAGCAAAGCCTTTATTTTGCTTGAGTCGATTACGCTTTCCGCCATAGCTTCCAGATATTCTCTTTTATTGATTTTGCTCCAATCGATGCACTTTTTTAATGTACGCTTGAGAATTAAATCCAGCCATATCCTTGTTGTTCTTCCGTTACCTTCACGGAAAGGATGGGCGATATTCATCTCGACATATTTTTCTGCAATCTGTTCAAACGTTGTATCCGGCATTTTCTCTATTCCGGCAAGATTTTGTTCAAGGAACTCTGCCGCTGCAAACTGAAAACCGCCTTTTGAAATATTTACGGTTCTTATTTTACCGGCAAAATCATAGAGCCCTCCAAAAAGATAGGCATGAATCTGCTTCAAGCCCTTTATTGTCCCAACTTCAATACTGTCCAGCAATGAACTTTCAAAAAGTGCGTATGCCTTTGTTTTACTCTTTGCGTCTATTGTTTCTTCAGAATAGGTAAACCACTGGATAAACGGCACGGATTTATTGTTCGGAAAATTTTTTGCAAGCTCTATTACTTGATTGTAATCAATGACGTTTGATAACCGTTTTTTACCATCAGGCGCGGTAAGTTTGAACTGGGTAGTAACACTACCCAGTTGATTATTTTCTTTTTTCAGTTTTGCTTTTAAGTATTTCCAGTAGTTACGGTTCTTTTCGTATTCATGCTGTTCATTTAGAACACCGATGATATCAAGCACACTAAACCACCATTTGGACTGTTCTTCATCCCAAACGACGCGAACTTCCGTATCATTAAAAAATCTAATCGATATTTTATCCATCTTGTCCCTTATACCTTAAAAGCAATAATACTACTTATTTGTATTCCCCCATAAATTCATTGAGGGTCTTTGGTATTACTTTTTGTCTAATTCTTGGACTACAGAATTCTTTATATAATGCTTTTAAGGCTTTCTTTTTATCTTTATCCGGATTTGATTTATAGGCTATTCCAAGAAGTGTTTCAAAACCAACTATTGATATATTGTGTAAATCTTCTATTTCGTTACAGACATCACAAGCATCTGTATCTTTTGATGAGAAAAATAATATATTATAGTAACAGGCATACGCAAGAGAATGAACTTCACCCTGATTTTTGTTTTTATTAAATGGTGCATACATTAACGGATGATCATGAATTTCGTTAAATACCCGCATAAACTCTGGATCAGAATTAAACAAGTCTTTATCTGAGACTACCGTTACATTCTTCCCAACATATCCATCAATAATTTTTTTTGTTTCATTATCCAATTCTTGATAGACAACTTCATGAATCAATATTTTTTCAAAATAAGAAAGTACATCATCCATCCAATTTTTTTTCATATTTTCGAGAGAATAGTCCTGATTTGTTTGACGTTTATCAATTCCGACCATGAAAATACAGGTATCTATTATGATGGGGGTATCTTTCTTTATTTCTAAATAATTATTCATTACGTATCAGAGATTCCTTTATTTGAGCTTCTGATAAACTAAATTTCTTGATTATTTCGTTTACAGTTGTATCATCAAGTCGACCGCTGTTATAGAGAAACGGGACTAAATCGTAAAGTTGTTCATTTATATACATATTTGATTTAGAATATAATTCTTTGATATAAGGATTATCTGCAAAACTTTCAATCAAAATCTTTTTGATTTCTTTATAATGATTAATCATAAAATCGATATCTGTGATTTTTTCTTCTTTTAGTCTATACATAACAGCTTTTAAGGGTAATGAGTATTTTATAACAAGTAAAAAACAGAATAATATTTGTTTTGGCAATGGAACCTGCTCAAAAGTTCCATAATATTTTATTAATTGTTCAACTTCTATTGATAAAGCATCTTCCGGTAATAAAAATTCTGCTGCGAAACGGTTCGCCTTTATCTCTTCTTTATCATTTTTATTAAAGAAACACACAATTGAATCTTTTGTATTTCCTGTGAAACTGTACAAGTAATGATAGTATTCATGGGCAGCAGCAAATATCTGATTAATAAGAGGTTTTTCGCTGTTAATTATTATATATTTACGATTTGATTTTGAAGAATATTTTATAATCATTGCATCAAGTTCCGAATCCTTAAAATTTTGAAGTTGGAATACAATATCATTGTTTTGTGCAATCATTGAAAAAACATTCATTCCAATTGGTGCATTTACACCGTATACCCCTCTTGAATCTTTAGATTGTTTTTTTATTTGCCGAATTTCAGAACCACTCAGTTCTCCACTGCCAAATATATATCCGGATTGAGAAAGACTTTTTATTATTTCATCGATATTATCTGTTAACTTCATTTACTAATCCTGTCATAAAGAGCAAATAAATATTCACGCATTCCTATTTTTTCTAAGACGTCTGTAAGACTTGCTTTATCCAAATCAGCTATTTTTCCCATGAGAAATGCCATAGGCATATCATCTGAGGTTTCCCAATAGTCTTCAGCACGATGATTGGTTATACGGCAGTAATTTGCAAAAACATCTTTTGAGGGTGCTCGTTTTCCCTGTTCAAAAAGTGACACTAATGTGTGATTATCCAATTTCAATTTATGCGCAAAATCAGCCTGAGTAAGATTATTGATTTTACGGTATTCTTTAACATCACTTGAGAATTTCTGCAAATTAAAATTCATAATAACTCTTCTTCCCCCTATATATTATACTACATACATCGACAAAATGTTACAAATTGTAACAAAAATCATAGAAAAATACAATTACGCCGCGTATATTTCATTCTCAAGTTCCTTGAGTGCAGCCAGATGCTTCTCTTTCCCACCGAATATTTTTACAATTTCTGCCGGTGTTCCCAGATTCTTCAAAGGCTCTATCGTAAGCACCTGCATTTCTTCAATATTCTCTATACCTGTTTCAGCATATTTATCCAGCAAAGCGTTTAATACACGCCGTGCATTTTCACCGTACTTTGCCCAATAATTTCTTTTACGGACATTTTCGACCCGTTCCTTACGGGTAAGCGCCGGGGCATCGGTACCGGTACTCATCAGTTTTGAAGTGGTCGCAATCACAGGGAACGGTGCTTCCGGGTTTATAAAATCTTCAAGATACCCCTTTGCAACAGGATCATCACCGGTAATACGGACAATATAGGTATCAGATTTTCCGGTAATTTCCGGAACGGCGTATCGTAACAGCGCCTGACGCATTCGCTCTGCATGTTCTATATCGACACAAAAGACAATGGTCTTTGCCATCGGCTCTGAATTATTCAGATATTCCATAATCTTTTTGGCAACTACATCTGTCCGCTCATCGATAACAATGCTTCGGTCAAAGCCTTTTCTATTGTAGAGGCGGTCTTCTATTATTTCGCCGTTTACATCTGTCTTGCTGCGTTCAGGACGGTAGCCTTCTAAATCAACACCCCTGACGCAGAGCATCGGGGGTGTTGTTCTCATAAGGTGGTTGCAGTCGGCTTTCATCCCCTTTATTACGGCGCAGAGCGCCGGGGTATGAAACCCTCCGCACGAATCGACATTCATTCCAACACGAAGCACTTTGTATGGAGCCAAAAAGCCGTCATCAATTCCTTGTTTTAACGAATAGGTATAAATCGGCTCTCCAAAATATTCTATGTTCGAGAGATTCTTTGTCTCTTTCGGTGTAGCGGTCATACCAATCTGTGTTGCTGAACTGAAATACTGTAGGATTTTATGCCATGCTTTATCAGCATCAACCGAACCGCGATGGCACTCATCTACAATGATAAGGTCAAAGAAGTTTGGACTGAAATTTTTGTAAGCATCCGCCTCGTCATCATAATTAGTCAGCCCCTGATACAAGGCAAGGTAGATTTCATACGATGTATCGATTTTTTTCTGTTTGATAATATGACATTTATCCTTGAAATGCTTAAAGTCACCTTTTTTAGTTTGCGTTATAAGGTTGTTTCTGTCAGCTAAATACAAAATTCTCTTTTTTATTTTTGATTTCCAAAGGCGATAGATAATCTGAAATGCCGTATACGTTTTACCGGTTCCCGTTGCCATAACAAGCAGGAGACGGTTTTCTCCGCGGGCAATCGCCTCTACTGTTCTATTGATGGCAATTCTCTTGTAATAGAGGATAATATCTGCGCGTTTTCTTATCCCTCGCTTTGTCTTTCTCCCTTTTACAAAAATACGCCCGTCTGTAAAAGAAACTTCCTCTTTCATTTGAGTCTGCATATTCCAGCCGGATTGTTCGATGGCAGGGAGTATATATTTAGAAATAATATCCCGTTCGGATAGCGCTTTCTTCACAAACATAGTTTATTATAATACGATTTTCTTCATTTATATAGCGGTTTTTCGCATTCGTGCGGTGGGGTATTACGACGGCGAGGCACAAGGGTTAGCGATGGGAGCTACGCTCACATCACGGACATCCTTGTCCGTACGGAAACGAAGTGGAGGAATGGAGCGAAAGCGGAACAGCGGACGTAGCGACCCGAACGCAGTGAGGGGAATCTCCATAAAAAATTCAAAAAGAATGATAAGACTGCGGTTAGATTATTGACATGGAAAGTAAGTTTCGTTATATTATATGGTATAAATCATACAAATCATACTTATTGCACTGATCATACTAATCATACTTGAAATAAGGAGGAGAAAATGAAGCATCCGGAGGGAAAATATGCGTGGACAGTTAAGGTTGGAGAGAAGGGGCAGTTTGTTATTCCGAAAGAAGCGCGGGATGTGTTTGGCATTAATCCCGGAGATACGTTGATTGTCTTGGCAGATATAGAGAAAGGTATCGCGATCCCGCCTAAAAATATGTTTGCACATTTTATGGAGACTATTTTTAATCAAAATGAACCGGAGGAGGGGGAAAAATGAGTGCCATTGTAACCGACCGGCTGACAAAAAAATACGGCGATGTTGCTGCTGTAGATAATCTTAATTTGACTGTTGAGCAGGGTGAATTATTTGCCTTACTTGGGGTGAACGGAGCGGGAAAAACCACAACCATTAAGATGCTTTCTTGTCTGATAAAGCCTACGAGCGGGGATGCCGTGTTGCTTGGGAACAGTATTGTTGCAGAGCCCAGCGCGATAAAGGAAAAAATCAATATTTCGCCTCAGGAAACGGCGGTGGCTGCGAATTTGTCGGTTTTAGAGAACTTGGAGCTGATTGCGGGAATTTACGGGCAAGGCGGTAAAACGGCAAAGAAAAACGCGTACGAGATGGCTCAAAAATTCAAATTGGAACATGAATTGAATAAAAAAGCAACACGCTTATCGGGTGGAATGCAGCGGCGCCTTTCTATTGCAATGGCGCTGATTTCCGATCCGCAGATTTTATTTCTTGATGAGCCGACGCTCGGACTTGATGTGCTGGCGCGCCGTGAGTTATGGGCATCCATTAGAGCATTAAAAGGAAAAGTGACGATCATCCTGACAACGCATTATATGGATGAAGTTGAAACGCTGTCCGACCGTGTGGGAATAATGGCAAAGGGCACGTTAAAAGCGATTGGGACGGTAGCGGAATTAACGGCACAAACGGGTACGTCTAAATTGGAGGATGCTTTTGTTGCGCTTTCGGGAGGTGAGTTATGAGGATACTGTTATTTGCAAGAAGAAATACAAGAAAAGTTTTGCGGGATCCCGTCAATTTCTTTTTCGGTCTGGGATTTCCTCTCGTACTGTTGGTTCTTCTGTCCATTACCAATGGAGCCATTCCGCCTGAAGCCGGAAATCCGATGTTTGAAATAAGAAATCTTGCACCGGGCTTGGCGATGTTCGGGAGCGTATTTATGGCGTTATTTGCGGGGATGTTGCTTTCAAAAGACCGTACCTCATCTTTCTTAATGCGCTTGTTTACGTCTCCGATGACGTCCGTAGATTTTATTTTGGGCTACACGTTGCCTATGCTCGCTATGACAATAGTGCAGGCGGCGATAACCTTATTGGCGGCGAAAGCTTTTGGGCTTGAAATAACGGTGTACTTTCTGTTTGCGGTTATTGTAACAGCGTTGACCTCTCTGCTGTTCGTGGGGTTAGGACTGCTTTTCGGCAGTCTGATGAATGATAAGGCGGTCGGCGGTGTTTGCGGAGCTTTGTTGACAAATGTTGCGGGATGGTTATCCGGAGTATTTATCCCGATCGATTTAATAGGCGGCGCTTTTAAAACGATAACACATATCCTGCCGTTCTATCATAGTGCTGAAGCGATACGGGCAACCTTAAGCGGCAATTTCAGTCAGGTCTTTTCTCATTTGGCTGTTGTGATGGGCTATACGGTGGTTGTCTTTGTGCTTGCGATTGTTGTCTTTCAACGGAGAATGAATGGGGAGAAAGGATAGGGGGAAGGGGGGTAAGAGAGGGATAGAAAAAGAGGTTATTTAAAAGATATGGGGCATCTTGCAAAAAACTTAAGAAGATGTCCCGTAGTATGCAAGGCTGCACTGCAGTATCTCGAATATGATGAGATGATGGGGTGATCGCTCTACAGAGCAGCTGTCCAACTATCACTTAACCTGCATTGCTGCACTAAGACAATGTCAGGGTGAAGGAGGTGTTAGATTAATATTTCGTATCTATTAGTCAATTTTCTTGCTATATATGCCCAAAATTTAAAAAACATTGTTCTTAGCATTTTCTCAATAATAACCAACTCATTAGAGTTTATTTTTTCATACCAATTCTTAGGCTTATACCTAACGAGTGATGAATATTTCAAAAAAATAAGATATATTGATAATAATTCATCATCCTTACTTATACTTGAATCAAGAAAAAGCTTCCCATTACAATCAAAGTAAATAATATCATTTAATGGATCTTCTATATTTACTTTTGAAAAAACTACTTTTGTTTCAGTAGTATCTCTAATGGTGTATAAATCATTATTATTTAAATTTTTATCATAAAAGGTTTTATCAACGACCAGCCAATGGAAATACCAGTGTGCCCGCATATGTCCTGATTCATACATATAGTCTTGACAATAGCAAACTGGAACAAAATCTGTTTTACAATCAGAAAAAACCATTGGTAAATATTCATATAAATCAGGAATTCTTTTGTATAACTGCAACAATGAATAGGAATTATTACTCATTGGATTTTGTATTTTCATCAATTCAAGAAATGTACCTCTATTAGAAATAGATACATCATTTACATTTTTTGAAGTAGCCCCATGACTCGAAAACATTGATTCAAGAGTTGATAATTTAATATTATGAATACCATTATTTATTATAATAAATACTTTTGATAAATTTAAAAGTGAGTAAAATTGAATAAGAGGAACGGTTTCAATTGAGGCATTACTTTGTAGATTTGCATATTCAACAGCTTGCTTAAAACAATGGCGTAAATATAATTTTGAACTTCCATTTTTCATTTTTTTTAAATAATTATTAACAGATATATTAATTAATCCTTCATTTTCTTGAATTGAGTTTTTAACGGATAATACAAAAGATCTCATTCCAACTCCTTGCCCACTGGGGAAATCCAACATTGTTTTAAACCGCAACGCAGTTCGACTGTGCTGTTGGCTTTAAAAACAGTGCTATGCTTATATTTACGCTATCAATTTATCTTCCAAATAGCATAGTAAAAATAAGGCGTTTTTCTATTTATAAGAATTAAATTTCCATAATAAACCTTATAAATCTACAGCTTGCTTATCAGAAGCTTTCAAATAAATCAAGTTCACAATTTCTAAAATTGTTATGACGAATAGCCAATTCCAAGTATTTTCTTTTTCTCCTCGATTTGTTTTGCTCGGTCATTGATATGTTTGAGAGCAGGAATCGGGCGGTTAGTTATTTTGATTTCTTCCTCTTCAAGTTCATCAATTTTGCCGGCATCCTTTGCCGCCATTACTTTTATGATGTCTACGATATCGTCAATCTGTTCCACGCCGATAACTACCCCGCCCGTTACATTTGCAATCCATGAGAAAAATTCCGGATGGTCAAGACGGGAAACACGATGGCTGAAGTCTCCAATTTCAACCTCATGCAAAGAGGTAAGACGGCGGTAATCAACACGGGTAGAACAATAGACGGAATTTATTATCGTACCATGTTTGAATAAACTTTCCGTAATAGCAAAATAATCATAGCCGTTATCACATTCATCGGGTTCATGGGGCCGAGCATCTCCAAATAAAACAATTGAACGAGTATTTATCTCACTCCAGTTTAAATTCTGAGCTTCATACAAAGCATCTCCATTTATTGGGAATAAGTCAAGATATAATAAGTTGGTAACCAAGGAAATATTATCCATTGCATTGAAGGCATCCGTGACGGCTTCCCAACGGTTTTCATCTATATCTCGAATTCCGTCCGGAATTGTAGGATATACACGGAACAAATGATCAAGATAATTTCTCTGGTTTGCGTATTCGATACTTAACTGCATCCAATGATTCATTATGGCTTCCTCGATATCAGCGATGCTGATGGGGCTTCTTCTAAAAATCTAACCAAGTTGTTAGAAATGCTATATAATTTATTTATCTAGCGTATTATACCTCAATATCTAATTTTCTACAATAAGAGAAGGTTGATACCCTTTGAATTATGTTTCTATAATCGTTGACACACATACGTGTATCAAAAATGCCGACACAGACGCCACTGGTTCCATGCAGAAGCGATGTTTTTGCTTTGCCAAAACTCGCGTCCAAGAATTGACACGGATGTCAGCTTCAGCACCGTCATGGATGACGGTGGTTCCATGCAGTAACAAGTTTGTGCAACAAACTTGTAGTGAACGAATGTACATGGAGGTACATTCGTTCGCGTTGCGTGAGAGATTGCAGCGATAGCCTTTTTGCTGTCAGTACGAGCATTAGCAGTTTATGAAACGTAAGCGGAATAACACTACTTATAAGAATGCAGTAACAGCAAAAAGCTACAAGCGGAAAGCTCGACGGTTTTGAGCGGTACGCACAAAACCGGCACGCCTATAATCAAAAAAAAATACAATTTTATCTACTTATTATTTCAGCAAAAATATATCGCTATCAGACAAACTTTTACCGATTTTGCGGACAGTTTATGCAAAAAAATATATATATCTAAAGAGGTATATTTATGAATACATGGAAAATCAGCCACTTTGTTTTGATCGGTTTAATGGCGGCGATTTATGCAGCTGTTATTTATGGCGTCGGAATACTGACGTCCGTTACTATTCCTATTATGCACGTGTTTGCACCCAGCATGACGGGCATTCTTATGGGGCCTATCATCCTGTTCGTTGTAAAGACTGTCCGGCGGTTCGGAGCATTAACGCTGTTGGCAGGACTGGGTGTCGCGCTCTTTACGCTGACGGGAATGGGAAGTATTAACTGTCTGATTTTTGTTGTGATTGCAGGCTTGATAAGCGATGTGATTATCACAAAAACAGGGTTCAAAACACTTTCAATCGCTGCAGGTCACGGACTTACACAGGCAGCATATTTTGGCGGAGGTGTGGTTCCCCTCATCTTCTTTTTAGAACGGTAATTGGCGAAGTGGCAGGAAATGGGTATGAGCTCGGACGAAATACGTGAATATGTACAATACTTTACCGGTGCTTTTGCTGTAATAGGACTTGTATTAGCTGTTGTCTTCGGCATTGCAGGCGTGTATATCGGCAAGCTCATCTTAAAACGGCATTTTAAGGATATGGACTAGGGGAAGCGAAAAAGACAAAAAACCTGACAAAAAGCATACGTTATTGTATACTTTTTATCTTAGAGATTTTTGATATTTTTTTAAGAGCTTAGAAACTCTATTGCATTCAAAGTCATCCTTTTTAAATCGTCCTAATATTTTATTAATATTATTAATCTCTAAATTGTTTGAATCTTCTAAGAAATCTAGGAAAGCTGTACTTTTTATAGAAGTCTTCAGTTCTTCTAATAATTTATGTTCTTCATACATTGTATCTATTTCTATATCCAATATTGTAGGATCCTTTATATAGTCTTTGTAAAAATTTTCGATTTTTTCTTTTGAAAACATACGAATTTTCTCTCTATTTTCGATGTATGGAAGCCAAGGAGTCTCAACAAAAAAACGAGTAACTGATAAAAGATCAAGTATTAGCATATTTGATAAGTAAATGGTTTCATTGGTATTCAGATCACCATGTGCAATTTTATTTCTGAGTACAGGGAAAGAGAATGCAAAATATTCATATTCTAAAAAAGCATAAATATGATTTCTAATATAAGTAAGCTTAAAATTTAAAGACTGGGCATATAAATCTTTTTTTTCAGCTTTCAATTCGATACACATATCTTCAAAAAGACCTTCAATAAAGAGAGGCACTAAATTACTAAAAACAAAATAATCTTTGTTTTCATATACTTTTAATATTTTTTCAAATAGATGCTTTTTTTTGTTTAAGATATGGTTAGCATCGACATGACATCGAATTTTATTTTCAATTTTTTCTGTTTTACAGTATTCTAAAATTATATCTTTAAAACGTTCAAAATCATTATAATATATATCAATCATCTCGTCTAAATTAGGTATCCCGAGATTTAAAAACTTATTTGTAACTTCATTTACTGTATCAATATCTCCCTTTGTTAATTTCTTTACCTTATTATATTTATAAATAAGTTCTCCATCTCTCTCAGCATAATGTGCTCCGAACATAATCTTCTGAGTCAAAAAAGTGATTAATGCTTCTTTCTTTTGTGAATACACATCTATATAAAACTTCATTCTATTTTGCTGGTAGTTTTCTTTTCCATCTAAGTACCTTTTCTCTTTTTTAATTTTTTCTAGTCTGTCTAATTCATTTTTGCACGAAGTAATATTCTCATTACATATATTTAAATCTTCGATGGCAGCTTCATAATCTTCAATAAAAACTCTTGCTGGCAACTGATTGATATTAAGATAATTTTTACAAAAATACTCGTAAAAGTTATGTTCTGTATTCGGAAAAGAGTCATCTTCAGTGATATTACAAATTTCTTGTCGTACTAAATCAAAGGAATCATGATACACATTTACGTTGATTTTATCTTTTAAAAAATTCTTTGCCAATAAACTATAACTACTAAACTTTCTATAATCATGTTTTTTAATATTTTTGCATTCTTCAATAAAATCATCTTTATTCATCTTCTAATCACCTCGTAAATTATTTATCTAATTCCACAGCCTAAAACTTTCATTTTTATAAGTGATGATATTACTACACCGGCAATAATTCTATCAATCCTATTTATCTTTATACTGGAATAAATTTATTTATAAAATATACTCAATTTTATGTTAATGGGCAAATCAATTCTAAATTTTCACAAAATAATTACAAATATATTTCCATTTCATAAAAGCCTTATTGTAACAATAGTAGATGGAAACAGATATACACATACGCAAAAAATATATTACACCTTTCTTTTATGCTCAAAGCAAGAACATGTCACTAACAGACAAACTTTTATCTGTTTTCGGACAGCTTATTCGAAAAGATATATAAATGAATTATGCAATTTAAAGATTTTACAAAAGAACATATTCCGATTTATGGCGTTTCCGTGCTGTTGGCAATTGGGGCGGTTTTTTTTCGACCTTGTACCGTATTATCTGGTGTACCGGCTGCTGCTTGATGTTGCGCAAGGCTGCAGTGAGCGGACGGCGCTGCAGTATGCAGCTGCTGATTTTGCTTGCGCTCTCGCTTCAAATTCTGATGCACTGTCTTTCGACTGCGCTCTCGCATAAGACGGCGTTTTCCATTTTGAAAAAAATACGACTTGCCGTCACGGAAAAGATGATGCGTATGCCGCTCGGCTACACACAGACAAAGGGGAGCGGTTATTTTCACAGTTTGCTGATCGACAGCACCGAGCGACTTGAATATCCGCTTGCACATGCAATCCCCGAAACGACTTCAAACGTGCTGCTACCGGTCAGTATTATCGCAAGTTTAACTGCGGCCGCTAAAATTTCGCGGTCGCAGTTAAACGCCGAGTTTTGCGTAATCGCAAAACATCGCTGATTGGAGTGCTTTTCAGCTTTGATTGGCGGATGGGACTTTCACTATTGGCGCCTGCGGGATTGACCTTGCTTTTTTATCTTCCGATGTATATCGGCATTATGAACGAATTTGCCGCGACCTATTATACAATGCTTGAAACGATGAACGGCCGCGTTATCGAATATATCCGCGGGAATAAAGAAATAAAAATTTTCGGACGGGAAGATGCGGCGCTCTCAAAATATGACACCTCCATCGACGAGTATAAAACCGCAACGCCATCGGCTGTCGACGGTTACCGGCTGCGATCAAATTATCGTGATGAATAACGGAACAGTCGCAGCAACGGGAACACACAGCGAACTTTTGAGAACCTCGCCGCTGTATGCAAAGCTGTGGGACACACACGAGCAAAGCCGCAACTGGAAGCTGGAGAGGGGAAAGGGGAATCGGTATGTTAAAAACGGTAAGGAATTTTATTAAATTGATGGGCAGGCAAAAAAAGCAATTGTATGCATCGCTCGTGTTAAGTTTTTTTGACGGCTGGCTGATCGTGGTTCCGTTGATGACCACCTTTCATATTACCGCGCGGATGCCGGAATTTAATCCTGGCGTTGCGGAGGCTTTGACGATGCCGGTAATAATCCGGTATTCGCTGATTATGTTGGCGAGTATTCTTGCCCGCATTGTGTTGCGCTATCTTGTTTCGTGTCTGCGGTCGGGTGGGGGTATAAGTGTATGGCGGAAGAGCGCAAAACGTTGGGGAAGGAATTGCGGAAGGTTCCGCTCGGTTTTTTTAGCGAAAAGAATTTGGGCGATGTGGTTTCAACGATTACCTCGGACGCAGCGTTTTTGGAAATAGAAGGCATCGGCGTTATTGAAAAAGTTGCGGTCGGCATTCCAACCTTTGTTATCGCACTGATTATCTGTCTTTCATTTGATTATCGCATTTTTATGCTTGTACTCGTGCTGCTGATGCCGACATGGTTTGCCTACCGATATCTTGCAACACGGCAAGATGCGCTCAATCTAAACCGGCAAAAATTGGTCGGGCAGGTAACGGAAGACACGATTGAATTTATCAAAGGACTGCATGTACTGAAAGCCTACAATATGGCGGAAAAACAATTTTCCAAAACGCAAGAATCATACGAAAGACTCCGCGTCTTTTCCGTACGGGGAGAGTTTGTGCATATCCCGCCGATGGGCATCTATCAATTATGCTTCCGCCTGATTACTACGGGTATCGTATTTCTTTCGGGGCTTTTTCTGGTGTATAAGGACTTTACATTCCCGCAAACATTTTTGTTGATGCTTGCTTCGTTCAGTCTTTTTACCGGCGCGGAAGCGATGGGCATATTCAGTATCTTTTCCAAGATGACGCAGCAGTCCATCGACCGGATGAATCAAATTAAGAGCATTCCTAAAATGCATGATTTGATGTGTGCGTCTAACATCGCGCCGGAAGAATTGAAGCGATTCGATATTTGTTTTGATCATGTGAATTTTGCATACAGCCAAACGTCGGTATTACGGGATGTGAGTTTTTGCGTACCGGAGGGAACGACGACAGCGCTCGTCGGACTTTCGGGGAGCGGCAAGACGACGGTTACAAATTTAGTTGCCCGCTTTTGGGATATTATGCAGGGACACGGGATGATCAGCATCGGCGGCAAGGAGATAAAAACGCCGTCCTATGAAAACCTATTGAAGAATATCAGCTTTGTGTTTCAAGATGTATTTTTGTTTAACGATACCGTGCTGAACAATATCCGAATAGGACGGCCTGATGCGACGGTTGAGGACGTGCAAGAAGCGGCTCGGCGCGCAGGTTGTGCGGATTTTATTGAAGCGATGGAAAGCGGCTATGACACCGTTATCGGAGAAGCAGGCTCACGGCTTTCCGGCGGAGAAAAGCAGCGTATTTCTATTGCACGGGCGCTTCTCAAGGATGCGCCGATTATCCTCTTGGATGAGGTAACGGCAAATGTCGATGTGGAAAACGAGCGGATGATCCAAACAGCGTTGCAAGAACTTTTGAAAAATAAAACGGTGATTATGATTGCCCATAAACTTTCTACCATACGTAACGCCGATCAGATACTCGTGCTCGAAAACGGAACAATCATCGAGCGAGGTATGCATGATGAACTGATTGCGCAAAACGGACTGTACCGCAGGCTGTGGAATATTCAATATGAAGCGGAACGGTGGATGATGTAGGAGAGAAACCGTGTTTCGATGAATCACAGCGGAGGATTACGACAGATCAATAAAAAGAATTCTTATATTACAGTGACTTCTCGTGAGATATATATGAAGTATTGCTTCAGGGCACCCCTATTCCGAAGGACGCGAAGCAAATCTATACCTGAGTTTTTGCAGGTTCCCACAATATAAAGCGGCGCAGTAGTTTGATAACATCCTTTTACAAATAAAAAGTTTGACCCATTTTTCAAAACTATGTAAACCCTTTTCTTTTTTCTCTCTTAAAATACAAAAATATGCTAAAATTGTGCTATAATCTGTCAACTTTTCTGTATTATGACGCTATTACGAGATAGTGAGGCTAAAAATGAAAAAAATTGTGTTTGTTGATATCCCCATGAAAAAAATGGATACAGCAGCTTATGGGCAGTGTTATGCGGAAACGGGAAATGCCGATTGCCGCTATACCGGTAAGGTGGTATTTCCTATCAATGCCGTGCTTGCAGAAAAATTGCAGAAAGGAGATCAGGTAAAAGCGGTACTCCTCACAACCATCACCGGCAAAGATCATTCAATAGAAAATGCCGAACTTTTTCAGCAGGAACTGAATTCGATTAATGCTGCTATCGGTGCGCATATTGAATATGAGCAGCTTGCAACGGATTTTGTTGAATCAAAAGCAAACCATGAAGTACGGCTCCGTAAAATGCTGCCGCTTATGGAAGAAGGCGCTGAACTCTATGCGGATATTACATTCGGACAAAAAACGATCCCCATGGTTTTAATGTGTGCCTTTCATTTTGCGGAAAAATTTTTTGATGCGGATGTAAAAAAAATCATATACGGCAAAGTTGAGTTTATCAAACATGCCGACGGAATAGCCTATCCTGAAAATCCTGAACTGTATGATATTACGCCGCTCTATTATTTAAATAATCTTATGGGGACAATGGAAGCTCCAAACGGAACAGAGGCATTAAAAGCCTTGGATGCCTTTTTTGCACTGTAAATAAAATGACCGGAGAGAATGATGGACAAAAAGCAGCAGGAAGCAAAGATTATCAGGATTGCAACGGAACTGTTTCCGTTTGTTCAACAGAAGAATACCGCCTGCGCAGAGTTTCTCACCTTGCGGACTAAGCTGACAGATGCCGTATGGCGTTGGGCTTTGCTGACATTCAATCCGGAAAAAATTAAAAATGCCGCGATTGAGATAATGGAATGTGTAAACCGCAGTGTGCTCAGCTATGAAGGAACTGCCGAACGTTATATTAACTATCTTGCACGCTCTTTAAAACAAGAAATAAACCGCGCAAATATAAAATTGCATACTTTTCACTCTGAAATCATTCCGCTCCCGGAGAACAAGCGGCGGAAATGGAATCGGCTGTGCGCCGCTGCTGCACACTATGGGAAAGATATAGAACGTGCTGAAACACAAGAATGGCTGGCAAAAAGAACCGGTGGTCAGATTAGCGAAATAATCAAGCTTATACAATGGCAGTTACAGACTGCTGTACAATCGGAACATATCGATTTCGAAAACGGCAATGGATATTCTCTGTTTGATTCTGCGGCACTATGCATCCAAAACGGTTACAAAACAGCAGATACCTTTTTAATAGAACAAGACTACATTGAGCACTACCTCCAGCGCATTGATGCTGTATTTACCGCATTGCAAGACCGCACAAAGCCGTATCTTTCCGCATTGCTGACCCATCGGGTGTTATGCGAACTAGATGCGGCAAAAGTAGACAGTACCGTAATAGCTGTAGTCTTGCGCAATGTACGCTTTTCAGATACGGAACATGGACGCACGCTCATCCGGCTATTTTTTGAAGCGAAAAGCTTCCCCACGCAAGAAGATATTGCCAAACAGTTCGGCAAAGATAAAACCGATGCAAGTAGAACGATAAGCATTTTTATCAAAAAGCTGCAAAAAATCTGTCAAGCGGCGGAATAAATGACATATAATAGATATTGGAGGCTCACATGACAGCACCTGCTACAAAAGAAGAGATTACGGAAAAGATTATTGCCGTAGTAGAAACCTTTGACGGCAAAAGGAATCCGTCTGTAATTATGCAAAAATTAGGCTGGACTAAAGACACCGTCAATGATATGTGCGGTTTATTCAATGTCAGTAAATTCAGTGAAATTTTATCTCAGATACCGCAGATAAAAATGGAGAAAACCGAACATGGCACCACGTATGTACAGTTGGTTCTGGATACCGAACACACACAACTAAATGCCAAGCAGGAGGAACCACAGATGGCAGAAACAACAAAACATCACGATAGGATAGCCGCACTTGAAAATGCGCTCAGCGAAGGTCTATACGAAAAAGACGAAGCACTGCGCCTTGCACTCTTAGCGGCAATCGCAGGAGAAAGTATTTTCTTTTTGGGTGCTCCCGGGTGTGCCAAAAGCATGCTTGCACGGCGCATTGCACAGGCATTTAAGGCGGACGGCGATGGAAGCCTTCAGTATTTTGAAACACTCTTAAATCAATTTTCTACACCGGAAGATGTATTCGGCAATATTTCTCTGAAAGGCTTGAACGGCGAAGGTGAAAGCGGCAAAGAAGAATACCGCCGCCTCACAGAGAACATGCTGCCGGAGGCGGATGTTGCCTTTATTGATGAAATTTGGAAGGCAAGCCCTGCAATTCTCAACACACTTCTTTCCATCGTAAATGAACATATATTTCATAACGGCAGTACAGTACAGGACGTACCTCTAAAAGCCTTACTTGCTGCGTCAAACGAACTGCCTGCAAAAAACCGCGGACTTGAAGCCTTGTACGACCGGTTCATTATTCGTTTACCTATCGGCTTTATTCAAAATGAAGATTCCTTTTTTGATATGATAGAAGGTACATCTTCGGAATTTGAGCTTTCCGATGAGCTGAAAAAATTGCAAATTTCCAACGAGGACTTAAAAAACTGGAAAACACAGATCGACGCAGTGCAGCTTTCAGAAGAAGCGCGTGCGGTTATTTCCGCAATCCGTAAAGAACTGACGGCGCAAAATGAGACCTTGAGCGAAGAGGAAAAAGCCGCCGGAGAAGCGTTTGCAATCGGCGACCGCCGCTGGAAAAAAATAGTGCGCATCTTAAAAACATCCGCATTTTTGAACGACCGTACAGAAGTAGATTTAATGGACTGTCAGCTGATAGAATACTGCATCTGGGGTACGGAAAAGCAACAGAAAAAAGTACGCCAAATCGTAGAGACGTGCATTCAACAAAACGGACTGGATTGCGATACTGCGATAGATGACATTAACGACGAGATTGAGGCGTTTACAGCAAAAGTTGAGAAAGATTGGTTTGACATGGTAAAAACTGCGGCAAAACCTGTTTCTTACAAAATGAAAGATGATACGAATGCTTATAAACTATTAAAACCGACAGCGGTATATTTTGCTGATCAGACAGTTAAACCTTATTACATTTCTATTGATGATTTTAAATGGCAAAATTACAACGATCGAAAAGGAATGTTGTTTGATTCGAAGGGCGAGAAACTGGGGCCCAATTATAACTTTTCTTTTAGTGAATGTAGTATCGTTAATGATACGGTAACTTGGACTGATTGGTGGAGAAATTACAATGGATATTCAGACAAAACTCATTCAATGCAAATCGAAATGACTCCTGCCAAAACATATCTACAGCAAAAAGAATATTCCGATATAGCGCAGGAAACGTTACAAAAGAATTTTGACAAAGCGTATTACAAGCCGATTGTAGATGAAATCCATACTGAAATTAAGGCACTGAAAGACAAAAAAGAAGCGGATGCGATACCGTTCAAGGCAAATTTATTTGCAAATCAATCCTATAATAAAAGTCTTACTGCAAAACTAGATGAGGCAATCCAGCAATTTGAAGATGCGGAAATCGCACTTGCCAAGCAGCATGATAGATATTTCAATGCTGAACTCGATACTGATTTTTCAGAAGGAGATGTCATTCTCAAAGACGGGACCGCTTTTTCTTCGGAAGAAATTGAAAGTATGACAGAGGAACAGAAAAAGAATGTGATTGCAGTTGTGTGCATTGCTAACGATAAAACCTTTGCCCTTGGTATAAGTGAAAAGAAATTGACATGGAATGCACTCAAAGAATATACCCTTCATTACGGCGATGCCTTACCGAAAGACTATACAACAAATTGGATAGTTCCCGATAAAGCTCAACTGTATGCGATATGGGAAAATAGAGATAAACTAAATACGTCCTTCGAAGCCCTTGGTATTGAGGAGGCGATGCTTACTCCGCAAGAATACTGGTCGGCATCCGAAAACGGAGAAGCGGCGGCCTTCTATCAACTTTTTGATGAGAACGGTTTGCAAGACCATACGACAAAAGATCATGAGTATGCGGTTCGCACTATCCGTGAATGGAGCAAAATATAGTGGGTGATATGAATACATCCCGTGAAGCCCTTACCGCATTGCAGCAAAAGTATTCCGGCGGCATGCCCAATGTCTACCGGCTTTCCGATGAACAGAAAGCATGGCTTGAGCTGAAAATACAGACGCTTGCAGAAGGGCTTCAACCGCCGCAGCCAGTTATGGAATTGCACAAAATCCGCAACCGGCTTGCGCATGCAACGGAAGATATTCCCGATAAGGAATTGCAAAAGATGGTTTCATTTGTATTTGACAATATGGAAGAGATTAGAGCTTTAATAGAAACAGGATACACTGATGACCAAGAAAGATAGAAATTCAAGAAAATACAGCAGAAAAGCACTGCTCCCTATTGAAAAAATTACTGAAAAATACCCTTCCGGTATTTCCGATGTTACAACAATCAATGAAGAAGCGCGTGCATGGCTGCAAATAAAAATGCAGCAAGTACGAGAATGCTTAACAAAAGTATGGTTTTCTTCAAAACCTTATTGGTGGGAATCGCTCCGTCTAACACGGAACAGAACCGCACACCAAACGGAAGATTTAAGCGATAATGCATTTTCCAACCTGTGTAGTACACTATTTTCCAACATCGGTAACATAAAACAAAATTTAAACGCAAACATTCAACGCTATAAGCAGCAATCGAAGAAAAAGCGAAAGTTTGAAAAAAATGCTGCCCCTGAATCTGCATTTGGTTCAACTCTGGAACGGAAGCAGTTGGTTGATGCGATCGAAGATGCCATACAG